>CAYZVG010000221.1:0-5534 GCA_964481595.1 uncultured Occallatibacter sp.
GCCGGTGGCCACGGCAATCACCGGGAGAGAGTTGGCTCGGGCCGCCTCAATGTCGCGAGGCGTGTCACCGACCACGCAGACGCTTGCGTGTTCACCCGCCAGTTCGCGCGCCTTTGCGGCCCCATTGGCAACCAATTCCGAACGTTTCGGATGCCGATCGCTGAAACCGCCAAACCGGAACCACTCCCGCAGGCCCGCCTTCTCAATCTTCGTCCAGCCGATACCTTCGAGATTTCCCGTAGCCAGGCCAAGGACCGCGCCTTTACTGGTTAAATGGCGCAGTGCGTCTTCCACGCCGGGCATCAGGTAAGGCTCCAGCTCGTTGCGGTGCTCATCGACAAAGGTGCACATGGCCGCAAGCACTGCCGCCCTTTTCTGCTCAAACACATCGGCAGGAACGCCGGCTATTTCGCAGGCTTCGCACAGAATCGCCGTATCGGTGTTTCCGCTCAGACGCAGACCTTCCAGCGTGATCTCGAAGCCCGTAACTTGCCGAACCGCGAACGCGAAGGAATTAAAGTGGGTGCGGTCGCGGCTGCGCAGCAGCGTGCCGTCAATGTCGAAAAGATACGCATTCTGCTCGTCCCAGACAAAGCCCGGCTCGGTGTGAATGCGCGCATCTTGGCTGGTTGGTATGGTCGGCATGATCGCAGTTCGTAGTTTAAACTGCGCCGTCGACCGGGGCGGGGCCTTATCCCTGGCGATATCCCTGCCGAATGGCGCTGAATACAGGACGTTCACTGCGTGGCGGACGCTTGAGCTCTGTGCGCACCTCGGCGAGGTCAAGACGAAGCTCGGCCATGGCGCGGCTCAAGGTGTTGCGGTGCATCTTAAGCTCTTCAGCCGCTTTGCACTGGTTGCCGCGGTGCGCCACCAGCACCTCGCGAAGGTACTGCCGTTTGAACTCGCGGACCGCCTCCTCATAAGGTATGCCGCTGGAGTGCATCTGTGTTACCAGGCTATCCAGTTCTCGTTTCACGTCTACCCCTTGGATCATTCAATACTAAATCTGATTCTTGAACCTGCGCCACAATTTAAATCGTTCAATGAGACGGCTGATGCATCCATTTCGGCGTCTCGTTTTCCATCTCGTTCAGTCCATGACGTACGCGATTCGCAAGCTCGGTTGGCGTCACATCGGTGCTCCAGTGCAGCGCGCCAAAGAACTTCTTCGGCATCTGCGCTTTCGTGAGCCAATGCGCCTCGGGGAAGAACGCCACAATCACCAGAATGCCGATGGCGACCATCAATACGCCCTGGAAGAATCCAAAAATTCCACCGGCGAGGCTGTCGAGGCAACCCAGCCCAACTTTCTTCGCGGTCTTTGAAATCACGGTGCCGAGAAGATTCGCGATTGCCATCACCACAATGGCAATCAGCAGGAATGCGAGGGCGTTTGCGAGGGCTTCAATCCGCACCACGGGCAGCAGAATGTGCGCGATGCGTCCGTAGTTCCAGGCCGCAATTGCCAGTCCGAAGATCAAGCCGAAGAGCGAACAGGCTGAGCTGATTAAGCCTTGCGCAAGTCCGCCAATCGTCGACGCTGCAAGCACAATGACGATGAGCCAATCGATCCAGGTCATGGTTTGCTCCATGCGCCGACTACAGCGCCAGTTCTTTGCCCGTCAAGCGGCGAAATGCCTCAAGGTACTTGGCCTGTGTCCGCGCGACAACCTCGACGGGCAGGCCCGGCGCAGGTGCCTGTTTGTTCCACCGTATCGACTCAAGATAATCGCGCACGTACTGCTTGTCGAACGATGCCTGCGCACCGCCCGGCTTCCACGCCTCGCCTTCCCAGAATCGTGAGGAGTCCGGCGTCAGGACTTCATCGGCCAGAATAATCCCATCGTCGGTCCTGCCAAACTCAAACTTTGTGTCAGCAAGAATCAGCCCTCGGGACTCCGCATGTTGGCGCGCCCGGCTGTAAAGCTCCAGTGTGAGCCGCTTCAAGCTGGCCGCATCGCCGGCGCCCAGCAAGCCCTCGGTAGCTGCAAAGGAAATGTTTTCATCGTGCTCGCCGTCCTGGCTTTTTGTTGCCGGCGTAAACACCGGTTCCGGCAGGCGAGATCCATCGAGCAATCCGGCTGGTAGCGGAATGCCGCAGATGGTTCCGTCGGCCTTATATTCTTTCCAACCTGACCCGGCAAGATAACCGCGCGCAACACACTCCACGGGAAACATCTTGGCGCGCTTCACCAGCATCGAGCGGCCCTCAAGCTGTTCGGTATACTGCTGCAGAGACGCGGGGTACTCGCACACATGGGCGGTGATCAGGTGGTTGGGGACGATCTGCGCGAGCAAATCGAACCAGAAGAGCGAGATTTGGGTAAGGATCTTGCCTTTGCCGGGAATACCCGTTGCCAGCACATGATCGAATGCAGAGATGCGGTCGGTGGCAACCATCAACAGTGCGTCGCCAACTGCGTAAAGATCGCGCACTTTGCCGCGCCCGAGTAATTGTGTGTCGCCTAGATTTGTCGTGAGCAATGCGGTCACTTGGGGTCCTGCCTCGGTGGGACTGAATCTCCGATTCTCCGGCTATCGACAGGCTTTGTCAACGTGTTTGAAGCGTGGCATGTTGTTGGAATCCTTTTGAGTCTGGCCGCTGCTGAGATTGGCCCACGCAGGGCCGGAGGAAGAGCTCGGGGCGTGGCTTCTGTGCTGGATATTGGGACGCCTGAGTGGAACTTTGCAGAATACACACCATGGTGTGACAGCCGTCACGGATTAGGATTTGCCCATAGGAGACACTTCGATTGTCAACATGGTTCAGAGGGCGAGATACGAATGCTCTCTTAGAGCCGGGCGACACGGAGCAGCAGTGGAAAGGGGAAGCCGCGGCTAGCTTCGTTTGTGCAGGGATCACCAGTAGCCGCGCGCTACCGACCTCCAGCGTCGGCTACTGGTCCCCGTCTATTATCTTGGTTCATTACAAGCGCCTCCGAAGCGACGTTTTCCTTCGGGGGCGATATTTTTGCCCAAAATGCCTCCGCCAACAATCAAAAAGCCAGCGAGGATTCGTCCATAGCGAATGCCGTGCGTTCCGCAGCTCCCCAGAGCAATTGCGCCACGCCAGCATCGCCGCCACAGCTTGGATGTGGGCGCCTCATCTCTTCGTCATCGGCGGTTCGCTGGAGCGGCATTCCATTGCTGGCGGATGCGCAGTTATGCTTGAGGAATGAACAACGACGCGAAGGACGCGGAACTATATGCACGGATGCTTGCCGTGGCATTGGAAGAGGCACGGCTGGGCCGCAGTGAAGGCGGCATTCCAATTGGGGCGGCAATCTTTACGAGTGCGGGCGAGTTGGTGAGCCGCGGTCATAACCGCAGGGTTCAGCAGAGCGATCCCAGCGTGCATGGCGAGACTGACGCATTTCGCCGGGCCGGACGTCAGCGCAGTTACCGCGACTTGGTGATGGTGACCACGCTTGCGCCCTGCTGGTATTGCAGCGGGCTGGTGCGCCAGTTTCGATTCGGAAAAGTTGTGGTGGGTGAGAGCCGGACTTTTGCTGGCGGATTGGATTGGCTGCGTGAGAACGGTATTGAAGTTATCGACCTCGATAATCGCGAGTGTGCTGACTTACTCAAGAATTATATAGATGAGCACCCTGAGATATGGAATGAAGATATCGGGGAAGAATAGCACTACCTATTATCTGAACGAATCGCGCAATAAAAACGAGGACGGCCCCGAAGGGAACCGTCCTCGTTTTTATTGTTTAAAGCAAGTTGATTAGAAGTCGAGGTGCAGGGACATCTGGATTTGCCGTGGCGATCCAATGGAGTGCTTGACGATGCCAAGACCGCTGGGGCAGTTATAAAGGCCGCCTGAGACGGGGTTAGCCGTGCCGCACCCAGTGGGCAAAGCTGCTGCCGTTGAGCCAACCGCGAAAGGTTCGTTGTTGAATGCCTGATTCTGATTCACGTTGTTCTGTGGTATGTCGAAGCTCGATGTGTTTGTCAGGTTGTACACATCGAAGGAATAGTGCAAGCGGAACTGATCGTTAATTGGCAGGTCCTTGACCAAAGAAGCATCGGCGCGCTTCTGCCACGGCTGGCGGAAGATGTTCCGTTCTCCGTTGGCAAAACCGGTTTCATAGTAGTCGCCCTGTGGAATGCCGTTGGTTCCAGGAGAGAGGATTGGAATGGCAAAACAGGATGCCTTCAGAGCCGCGCCGTCGCCGGTGCTCGGGTTATAAAATGCGCCACTCTTGCCGGTAAGCGCGTTCTTCTTGGTGCACCCAGGGGCCAGGGGAACTACCGGGTTGGTGATGCCGTCGAAGGTGCTGTAATAAATGCTGCCCACGGCGCCGGAGTAGTCGATAACGCTGTAGGGTTGGCCGCTCTGAATCACCGCGAGGCCGTGGATGGCCCAGCCATCGACGACCTTTCCTGCCAGCGCGCTTTCGTTAAAGAACTTGGGCAGTGTGTAGCTATAGGTGAAATTCAGAACATGGGTGCGATCGAAGTCGGCCGAGCCATAGGCGCTGCGCAGGTTGTTTGGATTATTCCCGTTGAAGAACAGCCCCAGGCCGCTTTGCTCGTCGGTTGCGTGAGAGAAGGTATAGGAGACTCCGGCCTGGAGACCATGGCTCAGCTTCTTTTCCAAGTGGGTTTCAAGCGCGTGATAGGCTGAAATGCCCGCGGTGGTGTAAGACTCCGACTCAGAGGAAAAGCCGATGAAGGGTACGCGCAGATCCACGTTGCCGCCTTCGTAGTTGTTGAGCATCGTGCCGTAGGTGCAATTCGCCTCGGTAGGATCGTTCACGCACTCCGGATAGAAAGTGTTGGGGTCAAGGACCGTGTAGCCGTAGCTGAAAGACTGCGTGGCGAGTCCGCTCGCAGCGTTGCCGTGGGTCGGATTCGACTGTGTAGCAATCTGCGCCTGGTTAAAGGGCACCGGGATAACTTCATGACGGCCAAGGTTGCCCACGTAGCCGATTTCGATCATAAGATCGTTGCGCGGCTGGTACTGGACATTCAGCGTAAAGTTGATGCTATACGGAAGTTTGTTCGCTCGGTTGTAAACGCCGAGGGTAAAGGGCTGTCCGCCATTGGTGCCATTCACAGTGCCGTCGATAATAGCGGCAGCATTAGGCAGGTAGTTGGCAAGGTCAGATGACTTGGGGTTTGCAGGCGGAGCAGAGCGAATGGTTCCCCAAGGCGTAGAAAGATTGTACTGAGAGTTGTCTACAGTCCCAGTAAATCCGTCGCCGCCGCAAATGGGAATGTAATACAGGTAGAGATAGGTCGGATTGGCGCTGTTATAAGAGGCGCTGTACGGGCAGTGCTGCTGGCTTACAAACGGTTCGGTCTGTACAACGCCGAATGGACCGCCGGTGATTTCGCCCGCCGCATAGCCCGGCGAAAGATATGTGAATAGCTCGCCGCGGTCGTAGTAAAAACCGCTTCCAGCGCGAACCACAAGCTTATCGTGGAAAGCCGAGGGCTGCCAGGCAACGCCGACGCGCGGAGCAATGCCCCACTGGCGGCCGGTCAGCGTGGTGTTGCTCACTCCCTTGGTTCCGTTT
>CAYZVG010000222.1:0-5534 GCA_964481595.1 uncultured Occallatibacter sp.
TTTCGCTCCAACCGCACAGATGCCGCCCTCGCGCGGCATCTTTTGCTTTGCGCGCATCCCTCCGCCGCATTTTGTCGGTCGCTTCATTTCCTCCTCGACAGGGTGCCACCGGTCCCTCGTCCGCCGCGGCGGAGGGACCGGGGAAAGAACAAACCTCGGTCCCGCCCTCACCGTTCAAATTGAACCACGCACTGCCGAAAGGCCCTCCATGCAGCAAATCATCGACTTCGTCCTCGAGCTCGACAAACTCAAGGCCGTCACCCGCAAAGTCCGCCCCCTCGGCCTCGATCGCTACGAAAACTCCGCAGAGCACAGTTGGCAAATCGCTCTCATGGCCGCATCGCTCGCCTCATATGCTGAGTCTCCCATTGACGTCCCCCATGTCGTCTTCATGCTTCTCGTCCACGACATCGGCGAAATTGACGCCGGCGACACCATGGTCTTTGTTGAGGGCGGTTGGGAGCAGCGAAATGCCGCCGAGCTCGCTGCCGTCACCCGCATCTTCGGCCTTTTGCCTCCCCCACAGTGCGCTGCCTACCTCGCGTTATGGCAGGAGTTTGAAGACGCCCTGACCCCCGAGTCCCGCTTCGCCCACTCCGTCGATCGAGCCATGCCCGTCCTGCTCAATCTCAACAACAAGGGCCAAAGCTGGCGCGAAAACAACATCAGTTACGACCGCGTAGTCCGCCGCGTCGCCCCTGAAGTCAAAGCCGGCTGCCCCGCCCTCTGGGACTACCTCGCCCCACTTTTAGAAGACGCGCGCGATAAGGGCTACTTCGGCGCGCCATAGTCCTTGGTCCCTTGTTCCCTCGGTCCCTCGTTCCCTGCCTTACTGGTTTACCCTGAACTCTTATGGGCCGCATCCGCGTTCTGTCCGATCAAGTCGCCAACCAGATCGCCGCCGGCGAAGTCGTTGACCGGCCCGCGTCTGTCGTGAAAGAGCTTCTTGAAAACGCCCTCGATGCCGGCGCCAACCGCATTCGCATCGAAGTCGAAGCGGGCGGCCGCAAGCTCATCCGCATCGCCGACGACGGCCAGGGCATGAGCCGCGACGACGCACTGCTGGCCTTTGAGCGCCACGCCACCTCAAAGCTGCGCACCGCCGACGACCTGCTCAAGATCGCCACGCTCGGTTTTCGCGGCGAGGCGCTGCCCTCCATCGCCTCGGTGGCCCGCGTCACGCTCGACACGGCTACGGAAGAAGAAGCAGCGGGGACGCATCTTGAGATCGCCGGCGGCAAAATCCTGCACGTGGACGACGCCGCCCTGCCCCGCGGAACCACCATCGCCGTCGCCGACCTGTTCTTCAACACCCCGGCCCGCCGCAAATTCCTCCGCGCCGAATCCACCGAGTTGGCTCACGTCACGGCGCTGGTCACCCATTACGCGCTGGTCCATCCTGAAAAGCACTTCGAGCTGGTCTCGGCCTCGCACACCATCGTCTCCGCGCCGCCGGTGGCCCGCACCGCCGAGCGCATCTACCAGGTCTTCGGCAAGGAGACGCTTGGCCAGTTGCTGCCCCTGGCTGCCGAAACGCCGCTCGCCCGCGCCGGTCTGCCCGAGCCTCCGCCGTGGAAGAAAGACCCCGACGAGCCGGTGCGCGATCCCGGCACCATGCGCCTCTCCGGATTCTTTTCAAAGCCCGAGTTGCAAAAGCTCAACCGCAACTCCATCTACATCTTCGTCAACAAGCGCCTCATCCGCGACCGGCTGCTGCTGCACGCCATTACCGAGGCCTATCGCAACGTGATTCCGCCCACCAGCTTTCCGGTGGTGCTGCTGTTTCTTGAGATGCCGCCCGAAGAGGTGGACGTGAACGTCCATCCCGCAAAAACAGAGGTGCGCTTTCGCCAATCCAGCTTGGTTCACGACTTTGTCCGCGACAGCCTGCGCTTGGCGCTCATCAAAGCGCGGCCCGCCGCCGATTTTCTGGCCGCGCTCGGCAACCAGCCCACCGCCAGCCCTTCGCTCATGCCCCCGGCCGCGTCCCCGCTGCCTGGAGCGCCCGATTCCCTGCCCCCCAGCGATTTTCCGCCCGACTCTGACCCGCTGACGCTCAAAACCGCCAGAGCCGACGCCGAACCGTTCCAGCTTACCCAGCGCATGCTCACGCCGGTCCCCGGCAAACTGCCCTTCGGCGCGGACGGTTCTAACCCTGAAAGCGCTCCATCGGCAGGCTTTTCGGCAGCCACATTTGATCGCCAGGCCTTTGCCGAGGCGGCCGTTGCCCTGTTTCGATCTTCAACTCCAGGCAATTCAGACGATTGCGGCCAGCAAGCGGTTGGTTTCCCTGCCCGGAACGCAGGATTACCGGGCTCGACTGCCGCCGCCGGCACGGCGCTGGTTGAAGCAGCGCAGTCCGCCGCCACGCTCAACCATCTGGGCTCGCTCAGGCCTCTCGCCCAGCTCCGCGAGTCGTTCATTTTGGCTGCCGGCGACGACGGACTGTGGATTGTGGACCAGCATGTTGCTCACGAACGCGTTCTTTTTGAGAAGATTTTGCGCGAGCGCCAGGTTGAAAAAGTCCAGCGCCAGCGGATGCTGATGCCCCTGCTGGTGGAGCTGAAACCCGACCAGATGGTGGTTTTTGCCGCAATTGCCGAAGAATTGGAACGCAACGGATTTGAGGTGGAACCCTTTGGCCCTCAAACACTTGCCGTAAAAGCCGCGCCGGTGGGCCTGGAGGGCCAAATGCTCGAGCGGATGCTGGCCCAGGTCATTGAGCAGTCGTCCGCCGAGCCAGACGAAGTAAAACAAAATGAAGATCTTACCTCGCTCACAACCCGCATCGCGGCCTCCATCGCCTGCCATTCGGCCATCAAAATCAACACTCCTCTCGACCAAACGCGGATGGAGTGGCTTTTGGCCCAGCTTGCCACCACCGAACACCCCACCAGTTGCCCCCACGGACGTCCAATAGCTTTGCATTATTCCTGGAAGGACATCGAGCGGGCCTTCCATCGTATCTAATTCGCATTTAGAATTGATGGGTGGATGGCAATGCCCGGCTCTCAGGAGCGTAGGCAGCTTGGCGCAAGCGTAATTTGCAGGAACGGCTTAGAAAAGCCAGCGAGTCCGGTCAGCGGTACCCCCCAATCCGCCGGTCGAGCATACGCGAGAACAACTCGGGAGAACCTGGGTTAACCTGCCGTGATTTTTCAATTTTTGACTTATCCACGAGCCTGGAAGTGAGGGTTTTTCTTTGACATTAGAGCAATTGGAAGCATCGCGCGCCGAACGGATGCGCTTAAACGGGAACGGGACGCTTACGTTTGAAGACGCCCGGACATGGATTGAAGAGACTGGATTGTGTCTTTTTCTGCCCCGGAGGCAGTTTTCCAACTCCGTGGCGCCATCCTTTGTTGAAGGCGTAGCGGGACAGCGGAGCGCCAACCCCGATCCCAAACACATCGCACTTGCTGAGGAGTTGCTGGTCCGCCTGGAAACAGACGGCGTGGCAGTGCGTCTTAACCTCCAGGGTCAACCCGGCGAGCAGCCCGACTACATTGTGGCCACCTGGGTGCTGCCCTACGTGTATGCGCTCCGGGGCGACCGCGACTGGCGGCGTAACCCGCAACTGACCGGCTCGCGCCAGGTTTCGCAGCTGGCCGTGCAGGCCTACAAGCTGCTTGAAGCCGGCGACGCCAATATTCCCGCGCTCAAGCACGCCTTGGGCCGCGAAGTCAGCGAGCAGGCTGTCATGCGCGCCATTGCCGAGCTCTGGCAGCAACTGCGCATCATTCCGGTTTTCCCGGCGGCCGGCCAAACGCCCAAGTGGCAACTGTTGCGCACCCGGTACCAGAAGGCCATTGCCGAGGGTGCTTCCACCTCGCAGGTCACCGCCATCTCGGTGCTCGCCTCCATTTACATGCAAGCGGTCATCGCCGCCACCATGGAAGACGTGGAGATGTTCCTGGTTGCGCTCACCTCGCGCAGCAAGGTGCGCGAAGTGCTCCGCGGCCTGGTGGCCACGCGCCAGGTGCACACCATCTCTCTGGGCCACGCGCCGCATTATTACGTGGCGGGAACTTTGCCCGAGTTTTCAGTGGCGCCCACCATTTACGCCAGCTCGTCCATGCCGGCCTCCAGCTACTTCCTGCACTCCCATGAGTTCGACGAAGAGTTGCCGGACCGCTGGGCGCATCCGCAGGCCGCTGCCGTATCTTACTTTCACGCTCCGTCTGTTGCTGCAGTTCCGGTCGCAGCCGCGGCACCGGTTGCAGCCGCAGTTGCAGCCCCGGTTGTTGCCGCGGCGGTTGCTCCGGTTGTTACCGCGGCCGAGCCGCCTGCTCCGCCCAAAGCACCTGAGGTTCACACGCCTCGGCGGCCTGCCGCGCACAAGCCGGTCTCTGGAGCCAAGTCTCCCGCCGCCCGGCCCCATTTCAGCCGTCCGGCAACGCACTCGCGCGACCGCAAGCCGGCCCAGACCACATCCTCCAGCCGCTCGGCTCGCCGTCCGGCATCGGATGCACGCCCGGCTGCCCGCTGGAGTGCCAACGGCGCCAGACCGGCAAGCGGATCTCGGCCCACAAACGGCGCAAGACCCGCCAACGGCTCACGGCCCGCGAACGGAGCCAGGCCGGCGAACGGCGCAAGAAGCGCCGGCAGCCAGCATCGCCCACTTGGCGCTTCAGGCTCCTCGAACGGAAACGGAACCCATCGCAACGGCAACGGAAACGGCAGCGCACTCAGCCGCACCGCCAAGCCGGTTTCCGCTGCCCGCAACGGCAAGCCGTCTGCCAACAGTCCGCGCAACGGACACGCAATCGCCAAGCCGGCCGCCAAGGCGGGCGCACCTGCCCGCAAGAGCGGTTTGCTGCGCAAGGCCACCGGCGCAAGAAAAGATGCGCGACCCGGCACGCATCTTGAAGCACGCTCCTCGCGCAATGGCCGCAAGCCCGCGCTGACGGCAGGCGCCAAGGCAGGCAACAGCAAACAATACGGCTTTACCGCCCCGGCCCGGAAGAGCACAAAGAAGCGCGGATGAACCCAGGTATGGAGTCTTCCGGCGCCAACGGCTCGGGCCGCAAGGTGATCGTCGCCATCGACGGCCCTTCCGGCGCGGGCAAGAGCACTCTTGCCCGCCATCTGGCCCGCCGCTTCGGCTTGCTTAATCTTGAAACCGGAGCCATGTACCGCGCCTTCGCCTTGAAGGCGCTGCGCACCGGGCTTTCGCTCGATTCCACCACCGCCCTTGAAGAGCTGGCCACGGCAACCGCCATTCGCCTGGAGCCGACCCAGGCAGAAAACCGCGTTCTGCTCGACGGCGAAGATGTAACCGCACTGCTGCGGAATCAAGTCGTCACCGACGCGGCCTCGCGCGTCAGCGTGTTTCCGGCAATCCGCTCCTGGATGGTGCGCCTGCAGCAGCAGATGGGCGCAAGCGGCGGCGTGGTGATGGAAGGCCGCGATATCGGCACGGTCGTCTTTCCGCACGCCGAAGTTAAAATCTTTCTCGATGCGGCCCCAGAGGTGCGCGGCCTGCGCCGCTACGATCAGCTCGGCCAAAGCGGCCGCCCCCCCCAGGTGCAGCC
>CAYZVG010000223.1:0-5523 GCA_964481595.1 uncultured Occallatibacter sp.
CCTCACGCCTCAATCTGCAACATACAAGGTCCCAAAAGCGGGACCTGGGGCACCCAGCTTCCTTACAAGATTATGCAGTCAGAAACCCTGCAGAGATGGCTGCATGATCTACGCCAACGGATTCTCCGACGACCACGGGCCTTGTGGACCGAACAGATCGTCCATTGCCGCGCTGAAGAGGCCGAGTCGCTCGACGAGATCGAGCACGGTGAAGCGACGCCGCATGTAACAACACTGCTGGTAACTCAAGCGCAAACGCTCGCGCGAGATGCCGATCTGCGCAGGATGGCTGGGGCAACCCGCGCTGTGCAGCATCGCGCGCAGTTCATCGAACGAGATGAGTTGCGCGGCAAGCCTTGAACGAGTCTCGTCCCAACTCTCTTTGAGCCGCTCCAACTGCGTGCGAAGCTCATCGGCAGAGACGTATTTTGCGGCGGTCTCGGCACGGCATCTGGTTTCTAACGCGCCCGCGCCGAAGAGCTTGTGGATTCTCTCATCCAGCACTTGCAACGATGGCCATGCGGTAACGGCGGCGTCAATGTCAAAGCGGCGAAGGTCGATGCGCAACAAATACTCGTGGAGCGCGGCGGAAGCGAGAACGCCGATGCCCACCTTGAAGCCGTGCGATGGAGCTTCTCCGCCGAAGGTGTGGTGCTGCATGTCCCAGAGATGACTGAACTGATGTTCCGCGCCGGAGGCGGGACGGCTGGAGAGCGTTGCCTGCATGGCAAAACCGCTCATCACAAGGCCGTTGACTAGATGGCGGAGGGCCGTGGGATCGGCGGCGGCGATTGCGGCGGGAGAACCGATCCAGGAACGGAGAGCGCCCTGCACGGTTTGCCACGCGCCTGCATCGATAGGCTCGATGCCGGCGGCATCGGCGAGAATCCAATCTGCGCCGGCGACGACCTTGGCGAGCAGATCGCCATAGCCCCATGCGTTCATGACGCGCGGAGCGTGAGCGATCACATCCAGATCGGCGAGCACGGCGGTGGGTGCGGGACACTGCACGGTATCCTTGGAGCCGGCGACGGTGATGGATGCGCCAAAGGCGGCGTAGCCATCCATGGAAGCTGCGGTGCCGACCACCATGTACTTGCGGTTCGCCTGATGGGCGGCGAGCTTGGTGAGGTCGTTGATTGTGCCCGATCCGACAGCGACGGGGATGGCCGCATGAGCGCGTAGCGACTCAGTTAATTGGCGCACGTGCTCCTCATCGGCGTAGATATCGGCGCCAAAGATGAAGGGCTGGCGCAAGGAGTGATTGGCGCGCTTGAAACTTTCCTGAACATCGCGGCCACAGGCTTCAAAGGTGTTTTGGTCGGCGACGATGACGGCTTGTTGAGTGCCGAAGAGGGATGAGAAAATTTCGGTCGCACGGTCACGCACACCATGCTCGACGGCAAGGAAGCGAGTGTCGCGCGCGGCTTTCAATGCGGATTGAATGATCTCGGTTTGATTATCCATTTTGTCTGGGGACATGCGAGTGGAACACCAAGTTCTTCGACCGCATGGTTTCGTGCATTGGGTTCTTGCTATCCCACCCATCGCGCGATGATGCTGCGCGATGGATGGGGCACTGCGGTTTCATTGCTTCATTGAGACCACGGGTTCGTGCTATCCCAGGTCTGAGAATCCAGACCTGGGGCACCCAGTTTCAGTGGTCGATTAAAATGCGGGCCGGCAGCTTTGCTATCCCACCCTTTCACGATAATGCTGTGAAAGGATGGGGCACCCGGCAAACTGTGTCCTTCTCGACTGTCTCACTTTTGGGGGTCAGTCCAATGCTATCCCAGGTCTCAAAATCGAGACCTGGGGCACCCACTTTCAATCGGTCGTCCGTTATTTCTCCTCAAGCTGGATGACTTGAATGGAGAGGCCGGGCAGTGTGTGATGAATCTTGCTGCCGACGTTCGAGAGTGTGGACTCGACCGGCACCACGTTCGCAGGTTCGTTGATTGAGTTTGTGGCCTGGGTATCTTTTGCGCTGAGGCTGATGAGTTTCGCCGTGGGCGCGAGCTTTGCGCCATCAAGAACGATATCGACTGTCTGAGCGGTGGTGGAGGCGTTGACGAGCTTGAGATAGAGCCGCTTCTTCGCCGTGTCTTTGGTGATGGAGTAGAAGAGCTTTGGTCCCGCGCCTTCGAGCTTCGATGCGAGTGTATGGTCGCCGAGGTACTTTGCGAACAGGACCTGCGCGTAATAGGCCGGCGAGCCGTAGCTCTTGACCGCGTCGTAACCGATGAGGTTGGTTTCCCATTGCATTCCGCCGGGATTGACGTTGACGAGCATGGGCGCATACGAAGCCATGACGACGATGTCGCTGTTGCGCTCAAGGCCGGTCATCCAAGCGGCATCGCCGAGAGCCGCGCCGAAGTCGGGCGTGGGCAAACCTTCGCGCGTGGCCCATTCGCCGACGAAGATCTTGGGGCCGTTGCGATCGGTCTTGTCGTAGTGGTCTGCGCTCTGGAAGTTGGTGGTGGCGCGCACGTAGAAGTGATCGTCGATGACGTCGGGGACGATGCCCTTGACGGGGGTTGTGGCGATGAGTTGCAGCGCGGGGTACTTGGCCTTGATGGCCTTGTAGAACTGCGCATAGCGGCCATCGTAGCTGCCGGGGGCGTGATCGAAGTTATCTTCGTTGCCGATTTCGACGTAGTTGAGCTTGAAGGGTGCGGGATGTCCGTCCTTCACGCGCTCTGCGCCCCACTTGGTATCGGGTCCGCCGGTGACGTATTCAATCTCGTCGAGAGCATCCTGTACGTATTGATCGAGATCTGCGCCCGGCTTGACGTGCTGGCCATTCAACGAATAACCGGCATAGACGGCGAGCAAGGGCTGCATGTGCAGATCTTCGCACCAGCCGAGGAACTCGAGCAGTCCAAGACCGTCGTCGGAGTGGTAACTCCAGGTGCCGGGATGAGTGGGCCGGTCAACGAGCGGGCCAATCATCTTCTTCCATTGAAAGCGATCGTTGATGTTGTTGCCTTCAAGATAGTTGCCGCCCGGGAAGCGCAGGAACGCCGGGTGCATGGCCGCCATCTTCTCCATCAGATCAATGCGGTTGCCGTTGGGGCGGTCGTGATAGGTGGGCGGAAACAGCGAGACGAGATTGAGCCAGAGTTTGCCCGCGTGGCCAACGGTGATGGCCAGGTGATTGGAGGCGGAGACGGGAATCTCGCCGGTCTTCATGGAGAACTCGTAACGCTTCCACTCCGTGGTGACGCCGGTGGCGGTGGCGGTGGCGACGGCCTTGCCGGTCTGGTCCTGGACGAGGGAAACGGTCACTGGACCGATGCTAGACGAATCGGCTTTTGCGTAGAACGATCCCTTATAAACGGTGTTGGGACGAAGCGCCATGCCCCAGTAGCCAACGTTCAAAACGCCGGCGGGATTGGCGGGATCGGCCTTCGACACTTCAAGCCTCATGCTGGTCTTGAGAGCATCGCTGGGGCCGGTGCCATGGTCTGGCATCATCTTGGCCTGGGCGTCGCCCTTCTCCACCAGGTACCAATACACAAAGCCTTCCCAACTGTCGATGAAGGTGCGGTTGCGGATCATCTCTGCGTAGAGGCCGCCGTCATAGGAGTAGTTGATTTCCTCGGTCATTAAGCCATAGAGCGTGGGGCTAACGGCGGAGACGGGTTGATCCGCATGGATGGTGAGGACGGCGGGCGCAGCCTGAGCATGGGCGATGTGCGCGGCGAGGGTGATTGCGGCCAGAGCGACGCAGCGCGCAAACGTTTTCTTGAACATCGGGATTCTCCTGGAGGTGGTTGCCCGGCAAGTATAAATTACGGGACTTGACGGAGTCAGTGGGCAGCGTTGGCGGTCTTGATGTAGCCCTTCTCGCGGTAGTAGCGCTCGGCGCCTGGGTGCAGCGGCACTCCTCTGGCCTGCCCGACGAGATCGGGGTTGTAGGAAAAGGGAAGGATGCTGAAGATGAGCGATCGCTTGTTTTCGTCGAGCGCTTTGGCAACGTCGTAGGCGAACTGGTCGGGCATGTCGGCGCGGCCGTAGATGACGGTTCCTGAGGTGAGCACGGTTCTGATGGGCTTGTCCATTCCGCGCATCAACTGGACAGGCGTGTAACCGATCTCCCAATCGGACGCGGCGGCCATGGATTGCAGCAGATCGTCGGGGAGCTGGAGAAAACGCAGAGTGCTGCGCTGGCTAAGCTCATACCAGACGTTCGACTCAGGAGTGTTGTTGAGCGCGTTTGCGAAAGAGATGACGACATCGAAGTTCTGGCGATTTGCACCGTCGGTGGATGAGATGGAGCCGCCCCAGGACTCGAGCTCCGCGCGACTGATGCCGTAGTACTTGAGGATCAGCTCGGAGCGGATGCTGCCTTCAAGAAGAATGCGGGCGGGAATGTGGCGCTCTTTGATTTGACGAAGATCTGTGATGAAGGCGTCAGCGCGGGTTGCGACGAGATAATAATTCGGATCTTCGACGCGCGCGATCAGACGCAGGTTTGGACGGGGGCCATCGGCGCTGTATCGACCCACGCCGCGGTAAGCGTCCGTAAAAAAGTCGAGATTCACAACGCCAAAATCGACTTCGCCTTTAGGCGGCGAGGGCAGATCGCGCTGCGCACCGGACAACGGGAGAGGCTTGCGGCGCTCGTCGACGATGCGCACACTATCGATGCCGGAGCAGTTGTAACAGACCTGCACGTCGTAGCCGAGAGGCTTCATGGCCAGCTTGATCTTGTCAGCAAGAGCGCCCCACGGACAATAGGGACACGCGCCGCCGATGACGGGGCGCTTGGATTGATAGCCGGAAGTGGAAGCTGGTGCGGCTGTACTCTGTGCCTGGAGACGCGGAACGGCAAAGACGGCAAGGGATAGGATGCCGACGATGAGAAGCGTTGTATTGCTCCGACGCAATTTCATAGAGGGGATCTCCAATGTGCCGTGTGCTATCCCATGTCTGAAAATCCAGACATGGGGCACCCACTTTCAATGCTTAATCGAGAAATATAGCACCCAAGTTCGGTACAACTTTATGCGGTCAGTGATCTGGATCATGAGTTTGCGAGGCCCGAGATACCGGGCCTCGCTTGGGTTGGAGTTACAGGGGGAACTCGTAGATGCTTACGCTGATGGGAGCAACGGAGATGGTCTTTTGCGCATTGCCAAGCGCGCTCTCTTTGATGCCCACCTGCGCAGGCTGACCGATGCGGTTGGCGGCGTCAAGACTGTCTGCTGTGATCTGCCACATCTTGGCGGAGCCGCTCGTGTTTGCGCCGGTGACGCCGAGATCGAAGCTCTGCTGCTGCTCGGTTGCGTTAACGACGGCGATGACTAAGTGCTTGCGATCGGGACTCAACCCGGCAACCATGTCGAGCGGATAGGTTGGGCTGCCGGAGGGCGTTGCAGGCTGATCGGGACCGCCGGCGGGATACTTGGATGCAGGCTGAGGCGAGTTGCCGGTGAGCGCCACCGGAATGACGCCTGCGCCAAAGTGCTCGCCGTACATTTCATAGAGGAGACCGAGCACATTGATGCTTGAGCCGGT
>CAYZVG010000224.1:0-5512 GCA_964481595.1 uncultured Occallatibacter sp.
ATCCAACACTGGTGAAACCGCAAGAGACAAATCCGTTCATCGCGGAGTAAGCAGATTGTTGCATCCGGCATTCCGCTGAGAGTGATTGCATCCATGGAGTTTTGAAAGGGCATGGCTTCAGCCGTGCCATAAAACGCCAATAAAGACGCGGGCTTTAGCCCCTGAGGGATGGGCTCAATTGGCCAAGCATTCTTTCGGCAACCAGCTTTATTGTGGTAAGTCTGAAGTTCATGCCACAAAGTGGAAGGAACAACCGCAGATTCTTCGCTTACCACCCCCGAACTGAAAAACGTTCGGGGCCCCGTGCGCTCAGGATGACACTGCCTACTATGGTGCGAACTTCAGACCCACCACGCAGAAAACCCGCCACCGTTCTTCAGTCTCTGCCTTCCAGCGCTTCCAGCAATCCTTCGGCGTCGACGACGGGAGGCAGACATGTGCACCCGCGGCAGACCAGAGCCCACGCTTCGGCGCCGCTGGGCGGTTGTGCCTGCAGCACCGTCCGCTCTAGCGCTTCGGGCACTCCGCCGGCAACCATGTTATGAGGGGCGACGCGGATCACCGTCTTGTTCACTTCGAAGCGCGCCAGAGCAGTGGCTTCAAGCCGCGCCGCAGCGGCTCCCGAACCCACAATCACAACTTGCACCGGATCCTGCAGCAGTTGTTCCAGTGCGAGCGCGTAACTGCCCACGTACAGGCCGAAATGCTCGACGATGCCGGCGAAGCTGCTCAAAGTATCCTCTGCAATATCGCGATAGTCTTTGCGCCCGCTCAGTTCCGCAAGACGAAGCAGAGCCGAAGCGGCGGCCGGGTTGCCAGCCGGAGTCGGCGAATCCTGTATGGGCTTGCGCCGCGCCGACAAAGCGCCCAGTGGCGCCTTACCATCCTGGCTGGCTTCGGTATCGTAAAACGCGCCGGCTGTCTGATCGTAAAAATTATCGATCATCATGTCCGCGATTATCGTCGCCACCCAGTAGAAGCTCATCTTGCCGCTGGCAATCCATGCATCGATGCAGGCATGAACCGTGAACGCATAGTCCTCCAGCGTGCCAGGAGCTTGCTCGCCGGGTTCCAGCTTCACGGCAGCCTCTTCGCCCTCGGCAACGGGATACGCAAACACGTGCTTGAGAGCTTCTGCTCCACCCCACGCATCATTGAGCAAACGGTTGAGCGTGAGCAGCGCAAAATCGCGGGCCGCGTCTATACGCAGCACGCGGGCCGTCTCAAGATACGCGCTCACTGCCATGGCATTCCAGCCGGTGTAGAGTGTGCGATCGATAAACGGAGTGGGCCGCTGGTTGCGCGCCGCAAGCAGCTTGGCCCTGGCGCTCGAACGCAGCTTGCGCAACTGCTCCGGGTCGC
The DNA here is from genome assembly GCA_964481595.1 of uncultured Occallatibacter sp. GTDB lineage: Bacteria > Acidobacteriota > Terriglobia > Terriglobales > Acidobacteriaceae > Telmatobacter. Next base: position 1,363 of record CAYZVG010000224.1, read on the forward strand.
CCCCATGCGTCTCGGCAATCTCTTGTAGGGTTGCTCTTACATGGAGCACGTTCTTGGCGGGATTGTGGTGCATGTCGCCCAGTTCGCCGATGTCCCAGTACTTCGCCGCGAATTCGAATTCTTCTGAGTCCAGCACAGCTTTGGCTTCGTCCACGGTCCAGGTAAAGTAGTCGCCGTCGTCTTCCAGGCCCACATCCGCATCCTGCGAAGCATAGAATCCGCCGCGCTCCCGGTCGGTCATATTTGAGTCGAGCCAGCCCACAATCTCTTTCGCTGTCTCAAGAAATTCTTCGCTCACCACACTCTGGAAGCCATGCACGTAGTTGCGCAGAAGCTCGGTGTTGTCATAGAGCATCTTCTCGAAGTGAGGCACCACCCAGCGCTCGTCCACGCTGTAGCGATGAAATCCTCCGGCGAGCTGGTCGTAAACGCCGCCGCGCGCCATCTTCTCAAGAGTGACGGTGAATGCCTGATTCGCCTGCTCATTGTCCCTGTTCATGGCAATGTGCAGCAGCAGATCGAGCGCCGAGGGATGAGGGAACTTTGGCTGCGAACCGAATCCGCCATTGCGCGGATCGAACTTGCCTAGCGCTGACGCGGCGATCCGCTCCACCAACGCCAGACTCAGCTCTGAGCCGTGGCCACTGAAGCTTTCGTTCTGCTCGATGGCCGCCATCACACTGCCGGCCGTCTCCAGTGCTTCATCTTTGCGCTCGCGCCAAACCTGCGCCATGGCCAGCAAGACCTTCGCGATGCCAGGCCTTCCATAGCGGTCCTCGCGCGGAATGTATGTGCCGCCGAAGTACGGCCGGCCATCGGGAGTGAGAAATGCGGTAAGCGGCCAGCCGCCCTGTCCGGTAATTGCGGAAACCGCCGCCTGGTAGCGCGCATCCACGTCGGACCGTTCGTCGCGGTCGACCTTTATGGCGACAAAGTGCTCGTTAATGAGCTTGGCAACCTCAGGGTCCTCATACGACTCGCGGTCCATCACGTGGCACCAGTGGCACCACACCGCGCCTATGTCGAGCAGAATCGGCTTGTCTTCAGCCTGTGCCTGCGCAAACGCCGCTTCGCCCCACGGCCGCCATTGCACGGGCTGATGCCGCGCGGACCTCAAGTAGGAAGAGGACGATGAATCCAGATGGTTCATGATGACGGTAGTTTGGGAAGATTCCTCGTGCATGGCCTGAGCATAAATGCAATCCCCCTGCAAGGTCTTGCATTCGCTTGAAAAACCCGCTCAGGCCGGAGGAATTGCGCGCCTGGCTCTTTAAAAGTCCTGCGCGCGCACGAGGTTTGGATTACGAGTTGCGCTTACTTGGCAAGCTCTGCGTCAATCGCCTCAAGCAGCGCTGGCGCATCGGGCGGCGTGTCGGGCGCAAAACGGCGCACCACTTCGCCATTCCGGCTCACAAGAAACTTCTCAAAGTTCCACAAAATCTCCGGCTCTGGATTGCCTTCTATCCCATACCCCTTCAGCTTTTCGCGCCACGAGGGCTCGTTTACGCTGGTCGCCTTGGGCTGCGCCGCGATGAGAGCTTTGTAGAGCGGGTGCTTTTCTGGGCCGACAACCGGAATCTTTGAGTACAAGGGGAACTTGACGCCAAAGTTCGTGGTGCAGAAGGTCTGAATCTCCGCTTCGGTGCCCGGCTCCTGGCTCTTGAAGTCGTTGGCAGGAAAACCGGCGACCACCAAACCGCGGTCCTTGTACTGCTCGTAGATCTTCTCCAGCCCCTCGTACTGCGCGGTCAGACCGCACTTTGAGGCCACGTTAACCACCAGCAGCACTTTGCCTTTGTACTCGCCCAGGCTCGCGTCTTCGCCTGTGATCTTCTTTACCGGAATGTCGTAAACTGCGCTCATCTTCGTTTGTCTCCTTATGGCTTCTTAGGGCCTGTTCGCAGGACTTAGTTCGCTCCAGGCTGCTTCAGCAGTTGCTTGCCTACCTTAACGTACAACTCCACCGCCTCAAGCAGCTCCTTCTTGGCCAGCTTTTCATGCGGAGTGTGCGCCACGTGAATCGACCCTGGCCCCAGCAGCAGCGGCTGGCCCCAGTTGGTCAACTGGGGAATGTCGGTGGCAAACTTGGCGATCATTGTCGGCATCCCTTCAAAAGCCTTCAAGCGCACAAATGCCAAGTCCAGCGTAAAGGCCACTTCGGCCACGCCTTTGGCTGCCTCCAGAATCTTCTCCCGCACCGGCGCAGAGTCAGTCACCAGCCGGATGAGCACCTGCGCTTCGGCATGGTCCGCAATCACGTTTGGCGCATGGCCGCCCTGGATCTGCCCCACGTTCAGCGTCGTATCGCCCGCGTACTCGTCAACCGGCCAATCCATCTTCAGCAGTTTGTCCAGCAGCGCGATCATCTTGTGCACAGCGCTGTCGCCAAGCTCGGGATAGGCCGAGTGAGCCATCTTTCCAGTAGTCTTGAGCGAAACCCGCAGCGCGCCCTTTGACGCCAGAGCCAGCCGGTTGTCAGTCGGCTCGCCGTTGATGAGGAATTTGTTCCCTTTCGGATTCTGGTTGGCCATCTTCGCACCGGCCGAGTCACGCTCTTCGCCGGAGACGAACAGGAGTCCCACGCGATAGCCCGCGTTGAGCAGAGCTTCGCCCGCGGCTACTTCTGCCGCGATAATCCCCTTCGCGTCTGAAACGCCACGGCCGTAGACAAACTCATCGTCCTCGCTGAAAGGAATGTACGGCGGAACCGTATCCATATGGGTAGAGAGCACCAGGTCGGGAGTCTGACCGGCTATGCCTGCGTACACGTTCCACCTGGGGCCACCGTCGGCGTTCTCGGCCGGCTGGGGAACGGGCGTCTTTTCCACATTCCATCCGCGGCTGGCCAGAAAATCGGCCAGAAAATCGCCTACAGATCCCTCCTGGTATGTCGTCGACTCGATTTCACACAAGGCCCGCGTCAATGCGATTGGGTCAATTGGCTGAACTGCAATATCTTCTTTCATGATGTTGCCAGAATACCTTAGTGGATTCCTGCCCATTGCTCAGTACGACATTTCACCCTGTGAAATTACCTTCGCTCGATAGAACGGAAAATGACGTTCGCCGCTGTTTATGCCGATAATCCCTGCAAAATTACGCGTAAAATGATCTGTGGAATGAACACAGCCACAGCACCCGCCCAGGGAATCGCTACGATCCGCAGCGTGGATTTGATCGGCCCCGAAGGCCGCCTTGAGGCGGTGTTGAATGACGGCATTCCCGGAGCGCCTTTTACCGCTCTGGTCTGCCATCCCCACCCGAAGGGCGGCGGCAATCTTCATAACAAAGTGGTTTTTCACGCCATGAAGGTCTTCAACGATCCGCGTTGGGGATTTGGCTTCCCGGTGCTGCGGTTCAACTTTCGCGGTGTCGGCCGCAGCCAGGGTGTGCATAGCGGCATAGCAGAAACCGGCGACGTGCTGGCAGCGCTCGCCTGGCTTGAAAACGAATATCAGCGCCCCATTATCGCCGCCGGATTCAGTTTTGGCGCAGCCATGGCTCTGGCTGCCTGTTGCTCAGGCTCGGCTCCCGCGCCGTCGGGCGTCCGCATGTTTGCCGCACTCGGCCTGCCCCTGCGACACGGAACACAACTTTACCGCTATCCCTGCCTTGACGCCTGCGTTTTGCCCAAGCTCTTCCTCAGCGGAAGCCGCGATCAGTTCGCACCTGCTCAGGAGTTGGAACAACTGGCTGCATCCTCTCCAAATCCAAAACAAATGGCGTTCATTGCCGGCGCCGATCATTTCTTCACGGGCCACTTGCCTGCGATGCAATCGTCGCTGGCCGGGTGGATGAAAGAGCAATTGCAATGACACCACCCAACGATGTTTCGCTCGATACGATCCACGCCACGGCGACCGGAATTTTTACCGGAGCCCTGACAGCCTGCAACATTGCCACGGCCTTCGATCGCCGCCTGCGTTTTGAAGGCAACAGGCTTCAGCGGCTGATGCCCGACGGCAGCGGACCGGCCACCATCGATCTGAATGCCTACAAGCGCGTCTTCGTCATCGCCATCGGCAAGGCGGCCATCCCCATGCTCGACACGCTGCTTGAGCGCATGAAGCGCCGCAAGGGTCTGCGCGGCATCTGCTGTACAGGCCAAATCCCGCGGAAACGTAATTGGCGCTTCCGGTACTTTGAGGGC
>CAYZVG010000225.1:0-5505 GCA_964481595.1 uncultured Occallatibacter sp.
CCAGCTTGTGACGGGACTTGCACCCGTAAGAGTGCGCCCATGCTGGGCGCACCAATCGAATGTGCTCCCCAGGGAAACAGGTGAGCACTCATTCCATGAACTAGAAACCAGCCTGTACGGTTCGGCTTTGCGCTAATGTGTAAGGGCTGCCGACGGAGGACGGGACATTAGGGCTGATCCGAATCGATCGAGTCGTCCCGGATCCGTATAGAATTCCTGTGGCGGGGAATGGTGGGGTTTGACCCTACCCTGCGGGCGAGGGCGGGTGTGTGCGCTTGCGGAATTTGGCCGACGATGAAGACGTTTTCTGCGAAGGAGCTTTGATGAAATCTGTTCGGAGTTTGCGAGATTGGGTTGCGATGGGCAGGAGTGCCGTTAACGGGCTGGCAATGGGGATGCTGGTGGCGGGCGGGCTGCTGGTATGCGCGCCGGGGCAGGTGGCGGCGCAGCAAATGACGACGGCGGCGATTGCGCCGACGCCTCCGCTGGGATGGAATAGCTGGGATGCGTACGGGATGCGGATTGGCGAAGAGGAGTTTCGCGCCGCGGTGAATGCGATGGCGGCCAAGCTAAAACCGTATGGCTACACGTATGCGGTGATCGACGAAGGCTGGTACATGGTGAATCCCGAAGACCGGCCGAAGCCCGAGCTGCTGAAGTACGCGTTCGACGGGAATGGCAGGTTTATTCCGGCTGTGGAGCGGTTTCCTTCGGCGATGCAGAAGGGCAAGAACACGGGGTTTGAGCAGCTTGCGAATTACGTGCACTCGCGCGGGCTGAAGTTTGGGATTCATGTGATCCGCGGAATTCCTCGGGAGAGCGTGGCCAAGAACGCGCCGATTGAGGGAACGAAATTTACCACGCAGGATGCGGCGGACCAGAGCGATCCGTGCCCGTGGGATCCGACAAGCTGGGGCGTGAAGGACAACGAGGCCGGGCAGGCGTGGTACGACGCGCTGGTGCGGCAGTATGCGCAGTGGGGCGTGGATTACCTGAAGGTGGACTGCATCTCGGACCATCCTTACAAGCTGAGCGAGATTAAGCAGCTTCATCTGGCGATTGTGCACAGCGGACGCCCGATTGTGCTGAGCCTATCGCCGGGGCCGACGAACCTTTCGCACCAGGCGGAGGTTGCGGAGCTGGCAGAGATGTGGCGCATCTCAAATGACGTTTGGGATGTATGGCAGGGGCATGGGTTCCCTATCGGGATCAAGAATCAGTTTCCGACAGCGGCAGAGTGGGCGCAGTATGCAAAGCCGGGCAACTGGCCAGATGCGGATATGCTGCCGATTGGCGAGCTGAGACCGTATCCCGACATGGCGCCGGGAGCGCGGCACACGCGGCTATCGCTGGACGAGCAGAAGACGCAGCTAAGCCTGTGGGCGATGGCGCGGAGCCCGCTGATTTTTGGCGGGAACGTGACGCTGCTGGATAAAGAGACGACGAGCCTGCTGACGAATCGCGAGATGCTGCGGATCGACCAGACGGCGACGGCGTCGCGGCAGGTGATCCACGAGGACGATTTTGTGGCGTGGACCTCAGACTTGGCCGGCGGCGAGCACGCGCTGGCGCTGTTCAATCTGGGAGACTCTGGCGCGACGGTGACGCGGCCGCTGACGGATTTTGGGCTGGCGGCGGGAGCGCACCAAATGCGGGACGTTTGGTCGGAGTCGAATTTGCCGGCGAGCGAGAACGTGAGCGCGCGGATTGAGCCGCATGGAACGGTGCTGCTGATTGTGAAGTAGTGCGGCGGCGATTCAGCCGTGCCTGCCCAGGTTCCGAAGAGGGACCTGGGCAGGAGCTGAAAAACTCGCGATTGCAGGAACAAAACATCCCCCGGCAGGGGCTGAAGCCCGCGATTTTATTGGCTTTTTGCGGCACAACTGAAGTTGTGCCCTGACGCACTGTGGTCATTCAGGTTCCCTGGAAACCGTGAGCGGGCGCGGCTGAACCGGCGGCGGAAAAGCCAATTTAGCGGGTTGAGATGCCCGTGGCTAAAGCCACGTTGAATTGAGGGGTTCTGTTCGGGAGGCTAAAGCCTCCCGCTCCCTCCGACTTCCGAAGTGCCGCGTTTTTCACCAAGCTGTCAAGCAGCGAAGAAAACCGTTATCGAATCTTTGATGCGGGGGATGGGTTTTCGCGCTAGGATGGGTGCGTCCCTTTCTTGACGCCCCCAGTGAACGTACACACCAGACTTTTCACAGCAGACGCACAGGCAGACAGCCGCCGCTGGATGGCGTGGGCTGTTGGAGGCGCGGCGCTGTTGCTTGCGGCGGCGCTGGGAATGGCGCGGATGAGCGGGCTGTGGACTGGCGCTGTTCTGACGCGCGAGCGCGCGGCGCAGACGGCGGCAACGCTGACTGCAACTACTACGGCGAGGGCCAAGCCGGGCAGCGCGGCGATGGCGTGGACGGATAGTTTTGGCGACGGCACGCCGGATTTTTTGCGGCTGCGCGATCCGGCGGACCAGGCAGCCTTCCGGCGGTGGTTCACGCTGATTGCCGAGTACCAGGCGATACGGCCGCGCGCCGAATTGCCGGCGGAGATTACCGATTGCGCGAGCCTGTTGCGCTACTCCTACCGCGAGGCGCTGAAGCGCCACGACGAAAACTGGTTTGCGGCAACAGGCATCGAGGTTGCCGCGCCGCCGGGCGAGGTACGGGCGTGGAGCTATCCGCATACGCCGCTGGGCGCGGGGCTGTTTCGCGTGCGGGCGGGAGCGTTTGAGCCGGGAGACGCGGCCGACGGCGCCTTTGCGCAGTTTGCCGACGCGAAGACGCTGGTGGAGCGGAATGCGTTTTTTGTAAGCCGCGAGGCGCGCGCGGCGCTGCCGGGCGATCTGCTGTTTTACCGGCAGTTCGGGCAGTCGTCGCCGTGGCACTCGATGATTGTGGACCGCGTGGGCGGGGAAACCGTAGTGGTGTACAACACGGGCGAGGACCGGGGCAAGCCAGGCGAGATGCGGCGCATGAGGCTGGCCGAGTTGCTGGATCATCCGCAGCCGCAATGGAGGCCGCTCGCGAGCAATCCTAACTTTCTGGGTGTTTACCGCTGGAACATTCTGCGAGGAACCAAATGAGCCTGCGTAAGACTCTGCTTGCCGTTTCGATTCTGCTGCTGTGCGCAACCGTTCATGCAGCCGACGCGCCGCGTTCGTTTTCTCTTTCGACCGCACGGACGTTTGCTCCGGGCGAGAGCGTGAAGATCCAACTGATTGCACGGAATGTGCCGGAGCTGGAGTTTCGCGTTTACAAGGTGAAAGACGCGCAGAAGTTTTTTGCCGGGTTGAAGGACCTGCACAGCTTCGGCATCGAGAGCGAATCGCCCGCGGAACAGATTGACCAGCGGACATGGCTGGAGCGGCTGCACGACTTTAAGGCGCACCTTTGGTGGATGGTGCGGCGGTTCTTCCGCGGGCAGTTTACAGACGAGGCGCGCGACAGCTTCCGCGAGCAGCAGGGAAAGCTGGGCAAGAGGAGCCGGGTGGTGGGCGCGACGCAGTTTGCGCAGGTTCCCATCTTGAATGCGAGCCAACTGGTGGCGCGCTGGCGACTGGAGACTCCGCCAGCAATTGTGAGCGAGACACAACAACTGCCGGTGGATGGGTTGGAAGCGGGCGTTTATCTGATTGAGGCGACGGACGGCACGTACAAAGCCTACACGGTGGCGATTGTTACGGGCATTGCGCTGGTGGAGCGGGCGGAGAACGGGAAAGCGGATTTGTACCTGGCCGACCGCAAGACAGGCGCGCCGGTTGAGAAGGCCGATGTGGCGCTGTGGGTGGGCGGGCAACTGCAGTCGCAAGGACAGACAGACGGCGACGGCATGGCGCAACTGGCGATGACGGGGCCAGCGGCACGCGGTGGGGCCGCGCCGGAGAATCTGTGGATCATTGCCAGGCACGGCGCGGATACGGCGCTGGTGACTCCGTGGAGCTACGCGTTTGGGCAGCAAAGCGGACGGCAGGCGAGCGCATTTATCTACACTGACCGGCCCGTTTACCGGCCGGGACACACGGTACATATCAAAGCGGTGGTGCGGGTGAAGAAAGGCGACGCGCTGGAGTTGCCGCAGGGATGGACGCCGACGCTCGAAGTGACTGACAGCAATAACAAAACGATCTTGTCAAAAAATATTCCGTTTACCGCGCATGGAACGCTGACGGCTGACTTCGATTTGCCGGCGGATGCGGCGCTGGGCTACTACAACATCACGCTGGGCGACACGGGGGTGGAGGGCGGCGGCAGCTTTTATGTAGAGGAGTACAAGAAGCCCGAATACCAGGTGACGGTGAAGTCCGCAGCGGCGCACCTGCTGCAGGGGAGCGCGATTCAAGCGACGATTGAGGCGAAATACTTTTTCGGCGAGCCGGTGGCGGGGGCGAAGGTGAAGTACGTGGTGCACACCTCGACGCACTACTGGTGGGACGAGGACGAGCAGGACGACGCGGACGCGGAAGGCACGGATGCCGACAGCGACACAGGTGAAGAAGACGATACATACGGAGTAACGGAGCAGCAGGAGCACGAAGGAGTTCTGGATGCGAACGGGCGGCTGGTGGTGAACATTCCCACGGCTGTGGACAGCAAGCACGAGGACCAGGACTACCGCGTTGAGGCGCGAGTGACGGATGCGGCGAATCGCGAGGTGGCGGGGCACACGACAGTGCTGGCGACTTACGGATCGTTCCGTGTGAGCGCGGAGCCGGTGAGCTATGTGTTCCAGACCGGGCAGCCGGTGCGGGTGAAGGTGACGGCCGTGGACTACGACAGCAAGCCGGTCGGGACGCGGGTACACGTGACGGCGGCGCTGGTGAAGTGGGACTCGGTGACGCACGAGAAATCGCAATCGCAGGTGGCTGCGAACGACGCGGTGACCGGCGCGGATGGAACCGTGCTGGTGGAGCTGCCGATGAGCCAGGCAGGCAGCGGGGACTTTGAAGTGACGGCGAGCGCACAGACGCCGGAGAACCGCACGGTGGTGGGGCGCACGTGGGTGTGGATATGGAACGGCGCGGGCGCCTGGTACCAGCCCAATGCGCAGGCGCAGATTGTGGCCGACAAAAAGAGCTACAAGGTTGGCGATACGGCGCATCTGCTGCTGGTGACGGGGTTGAAGGAATCGTGGGCTGTGGTGACGGGCGAAGGGGAGAGCGTGCAGTGGCGGCGGCTGTTGCACGCAACCGGCGAGAGCTTTGCGTTCGACGTGCCGATCACGCAACAGTCGCAGCCAAACCTGATGGTGAATGCGGTGATTGTTCACGATAACCAGGTGATGACCGCACAGAAGAGCCTGAAGGTTCCGCTGGTGGAGCGGACGCTGACGATTACGGCGACGGCGAGCAAGAGCCAGTATCTGCCGGGCGAAAAAGGCAGCTTTGACGTGTACGCGGTGGACTCGCAGGGCAAGCCGGTGGAGGCGGACCTGAGCTTCGGCGAGGTGGATGAGGCGCTCTACTCCGTGCGGCCCGATACGAGCGGCGACCTAGTGAGCTACTTCTATCCG
>CAYZVG010000226.1:0-5490 GCA_964481595.1 uncultured Occallatibacter sp.
AGGATCTGCAGTCGGGGAATCTGACGGCAGCGCAAAAGGATTACGCGACGATCCAGCAGGACTTCAAGAATCAAGCCGCACAGCAGAGCCAGGCAGCCCAGGGGAATGAAGGCACGGAAACGCACCACCATCACCATCATGGCGGCGAAAGCTCACAGAATGGTGTCAGTCAGTTGTTCAGCCAACTTGGACAGGAGCTTCAATCGGGCGATCGCTCCTCGGCGCAACAGACCTACACCTCCCTGGAAAAGGATTTCGCGGCGTATTCCCAGCAAAGTGGACAGACTACTTCCGGCCAGTCCAGCACCAGCAGCGTTTCAGTCAACGCGTAGCGGCCGGCAGAATAACGGATATGGCTACCTGCAGGTAGCGCCGGCCATTTGCATCCGATCCCTTGTGCATCGGATTCTCCAGCCAGAGACAAACGTCAGCCAGGCAGATTCTGCTTGTTAACTGGGCAAGGATTGCCCAGCGTGGCCTTCCAGCCGTCCGCAAAACCCATCGCCTGAAGAAGACATCGGTTCCGACGCCGGCTATGCCCAGCCGGAAAACGAATCGTCGTCCGTTCCGTTACTCACCCGTTCATTTTGCCTCTGTTCGCCTGTCTCCGACTCCCCATCGTGCTGCTCTTGTTCTTCCTGGGAGTCGCCCCGCCCTGCCAGCCTGACTACAGCATCTTCTTCACCGTCAATGCTGCCGGCCAGCGATGAGGCGGCGCTGCGAAGTTTTTCCCTGGTGCGCGCGGCCTCGCGCTGGGCCTCAGCGCGCGCCGCGGCGTAGATGCAGTTCATCTGAAAGTTCGGATCGGTTTGGATGCCGTGCATGTGCATAGCTCAACCTCTCAGACAGCTCCGGGCCTTGAACTCGCCGCTTTCAGTTGGCTCAAGCCGGGAATCGGAGCCGGGTTTTAATCTAACCCGTGCGGAATAAGAAGCAATTGTGCAGCCAAACACCGCATTCGCCCGGAGCAGGATGCTCAGTCAGCTACAAATCGTCGGCCACACAAACCCAGCGAACCCAAAGCGATAACGGCCGAAAGCCGGAACCGTGCTATAGTGAAGATGCGCTCAATGATTTGGACGTGAGCGGTAAACTGCCCGCAAAAAGGGCAGCCTGCCTTGCACAGATTATCCCTAGCCCATTGAGAACGAGGCTTCCAGGAAATGGACCTTGTCTTTGGGGTGGAGCGTGGCCACGGATTTCCCATCCGGTAAAACATTGCCTTGGATTGCATTGCGCCGTCCGGCACTTCTTTTGAAGCGTTCATCCTCCTTGATTGGATTGGGGCGCTCGACACCGGGAGAACGCGGGAACGTGGCGTCGGATGGCATGATGCCAGTCCGGCCATGATGCAGCGTGCGGCAGCTCCGGGCCTCGAGTGTTTTCTCTTAGAACGCTTGCCGGCCAGTCTACAGATACGACTTTCGGTTCTCCCTTACGCATATCGATAAGCACATGCTCGTGCGCTATGCGTGCGCGCGTCAAAGCCCGGTTCCGTCCGCGGGTTCCTGTTGAAACAGGACCCGGAGTGTATGAGGAACCCAAGAAAGAATATTTTGATCACTCAGTTTTCAGAGCTTAATCTCTCCGCGCCCCTGATGGCGCGGCTCAACGCCAACAAGTTTGAAATCCCCACACCGGTGCAGGCCGCAGCCATTCCACCGGCCCTTGAAGGCCGCGACGTGCTGGCCACCGCGCAGACCGGAACCGGCAAAACACTCAGCTATCTCATTCCCGTGGTGGAACTGCTGCAATCCGCCGCAGCGCGCGGCCCCGCGGCCCATGCGCTCATTCTGCTGCCCACGCGCGAGCTGGCCATGCAGGTGGAAACAGCCTTTCGCGCCATCCGCTCCAGTTCCTCGCAAGACGTGGCCCTGGTGGTCGGCGGCATGCACGAAGACTCGCAGCTCAAGGCGATTCGCCGCGGCGCGCGCCTGATTGTTGCTACCCCCGGCCGGCTTGAGGACTTCCTCAAGCGCAAGCTGGTGAGGCTCGACCAGGTCAAGATTCTGGTGCTGGACGAAGTGGATCGCATGCTCGACATGGGCTTTCAGCCCGCCATTGCGCGCATTGCGGCCACGCTGCCTGCCACGCGCCAAACGCTCTGCTACTCGGCTACGCTCGAAGGCCAGGTTCGCGAGGTAGCGCACAAGTACCTGAACAACCCCGCGCGCATCGAGATCGGCTCAGTGCTCAAGCCGGCTGAGAACGTCGAGCTGCGCACCTTTGAGGTCTCTCCTGAAAACAAGCAGGACCTGCTCGAGCACCTGCTCGGCGCGGAACAGGGCAGCTTTCTGGTGTTTGTGCGCACCAAGCATGGGGCCGATCGCGTCGCGCGCAGGCTCGCCCGCTCCGGCTGGTCGGCCACGCAGATTCACGGCGACCGCACCCAGTCGCAGCGCAACGCAGCCCTGCGCAGCTTTAGCGAAGGCCATCACCGCGTGCTGGTCGCCACCGACGTTGCCGCCCGCGGCATCGACGTAGCCAACGTGGCGCATGTCATCAACTTCGACATGCCCAAGGTTGCCGAGGACTTTGTTCACCGTGTAGGCCGCACCGGCCGCGCTTCGGCGCGTGGCGTTGCCTCAACCTTTGCCGGTCCCGCGGAACGCAACGACCTGCGCAAGATTGAGCGGACGCTGGCCATCAAGATGAAGCGCTTCAGAGTAAGCAATATCAGCGAACACGCGGCCTAGCCTTCAGGCGCGCCGGAAACGCAACCAAGCCCGCGCCCGACTCTCTCGCCTTCCAACGGCGGCAGAGTCGGGCGCGGCTTTTTTGTGTGCAGTTTTCTGTCGGACCCTGAAAAATAGCGCCCAACACTTGCTCGATGATCTTACTGTTCTGCTGGCGACATCGGAGAATCACGGGTATCGGAATCTGGACGATTCTGGTAGGCCGAGGAATTGTACAAGTGGCCATGACAACGCGTTATAGAGTAAAAATTTATTGTTATTCAATAATTACGTGTTGCAATGCGAGAATTTCGATGTATTATCAGGTGCGTAAAGAGATAGGGCTCCAAGGAGGATTCAAGATGCAACCGGAGAACGAGGCGAGATTGGCGAGGATCAAGAAGCTCAGTGGGATTTTGCGCGGGATATGCAAGGTGTTTCTGGTGTTCTGTGTGATCGGATTCTTGGCGCAGACGCGTTCTTTGGCGTTTTCGCGGTGCCAGACATCGGGGGTTGTCCACTGTGCTTACTGGGTGGACTTCAACGGAGTGGAATTCAATGTCTCTGAAGTGTATGGTGTGACGAATCGCGACCTGGTTACGGATTCTGATCGGGTTGTGTTTGGCTTCATCTTCGCGCTGGGCTTCGGAGCCATGTTCAACTGTGGTTATCAACTCCATGGGTTGCTGGGCAAGTACTCCCGTGGTGATGTCTTCACGACGGAATCTGCCGGACAGATTCGCAAGTGGGGGATCGCGTGCGTGTTGTTGGGAGTCTTCGACCTTGGGTTGACGCTGACGCCGCACTTAATTGCGAACGTCCACAACGGGCAGTCAGGAGGGGGACTGAGCCTGATGGGTATCGGGCTGGTTATTATGGCGATCTCGTGGATTATGGAGATGGCGGCGGAGATGCGTGAAGAACAGGACCTGGTCATTTGAGTGAGGGCGAGTGATGCCGATTGTGGTGAATGTGGACGTGATGCTCGCGCGGCGGAAGATGCGGTCGAATACGCTGGCGGAGCTGGTGGGCATTACGGCGCAGAACCTGTCGGTGCTGAAGACAGGGAAGGCGAAGGCTATCCGGTTCAGCACTCTGGAGCGGCTGTGCGAGGTGTTGGAGTGCGAGCCAGGGGATCTGCTGGCGTATGAGAAGGACTTGAACTCGGATGAAGAGACCTCAGAGAACAAGTAGTCGGCTTATGACAAGCGACCCTCTACCCGGAGTGACCCTCTACACGGCGCGGAGTTTTCGTTGACTCCCATTCTGAATTCGGGTATTCTAAAGACCTTGCGCGGTGTTGCGCCTGAGGTTTGTGTGTGGGTTCCCAATGGCCGTTCCTGGCCAACGGGAAGGCAAGAAATACACGCTGACCGGACTGGTGAACGACCCTTTGTTTCTGGGGGTTTACTGGAGCAGGCCAAAGGCTGCTGAACGCCGATTCGGTTCAGTAAGGCCGTAGAACCCAAGCAATCCTCACCCGAACAGATTTGTTTGGCAGTGGGTAGAATCCAGGCCCGTGCGCATTTGAGCGTGGGCAATCGTGTTTTGTGCAGGTTTTTTTCTTTTTGCGAAGAGGTTGGAGTCAGATGGGAACCTTTGTTCCGAGCGGCAAGGATATTGACCGCAAATGGTATGTGTTAGACGCCAGCGGCAAGACGCTGGGGCGCCTTGCCACCAAGGCCGCCGATGTATTGAGCGGCAAGCTGAACCCCCGCTACGTGCCGTACATCGACACGGGCGATCACGTGATTGTGATCAACGCGGATAAGGTTCGCCTCACCGGCCTGAAGGCCGACAGCAAGGTTTACCGCCGCTACACGGGCTTTCCCGGCGGCCTGCGCGAAGAGTCGTTTATACGCCTCATGAACCGCAAGCCAGAGGAAGTTCTAGAGCAGGCGATCAAGGGCATGCTGCCAAAGACCAAGATGGGCCGCCAGATGGCGACCAAGCTGAAGGTCTATCGCGGCGACCAGCATCCCCACGTGGCGCAGCAGCCCGTGGCGATGGAGATTAAGTAAGGCAGCTACTAGCTGCTAGCTTCTAGCTCCTAGCTTTTATCGCGGGAGCAGACGCCGGAAGCCCTGAACGATGGGGAGTTCGGATTGGGAAAAGCTAGAGGCTAGAAGCTAGAAGCTAGGAGCTAACTAGGAATGGCAGATCTGGTTCAGTATTACGGCACAGGACGGCGCAAGTCGGCAATCGCGCGTGTGTTCCTGCGCCCCGGCACGGGCGAGTGGAAGGTGAACGGCAAGCCTTTCGATGTCTACTTTGTCACTGAGCAGCAGCGGGCTTCGGCCAAGCGCTCACTGGCGGTCGTCGAGCTTTCCGGCTCCTTCGATGTGGTCACCACGGTCAAGAGCGGCGGAGTCGCCTCGCAGGCCGATGCGGTGAAGCTGGGTGTTGCCCGGGCCCTTATCGAGTTCAACCCTGAGCTGCGCAAGACGCTCAAGGCTGAAGGTTTGATGACCCGCGATGCACGCCAGAAGGAACGCAAGAAGTACGGCCAGAAGGGCGCGCGCAAACGGTTCCAGTTCTCGAAGCGCTAGTCGTTTCGAAAGCTGTCAGGTTTCAGCAGCCGGCTTTCAGCTTTTCGTTGCCGAGTTTTCTGTATCGTGCGCCCAATGGGTTCCCGAACGGCAAGGAAAAGCTGAGAGCTGAAAACTAGAAGCTGATGGCCGGTAACATAATTCCCGCATAAGCGGGTTCAATCCGGGTCGCGGCAGAGCCAGCCCGGATGCAATCCACAAAGGAGGGCCATTGGCCACTATCACAATGAAGGAGCTGCTCGAAGCGGGTGTTCACTTCGGGCATC
>CAYZVG010000227.1:0-5456 GCA_964481595.1 uncultured Occallatibacter sp.
TGATGGCCTACAGCTTTGTGGACGAGAACAAGAAGCAGGCGCTCTACTGGCGCGACGTGGGCACGCTCGACGCCTACTACGACGCCAACATGGACCTGTGCTCGGTCTCCCCGGTCTTCAACCTCTATGACAAGACCTGGCCCATTCGCACCCGCGTGCGCCAGTACCCGCCTGCCAAATTCGTCTTCGGCGAGCCGGGCCGTTCGGGCATGGCCGTCAACTCCATCATCACCGCCGGCGTCATCATCTCCGGCGCTTCGGTTTACAACTCGGTGCTCTCGCAGGATGTCAGGGTCAACTCTTACTCCGATGTGGACGCCAGCATCATCTTCTCCCACGTCAACATCGGCCGCCACTGCCGCATCCGCCGCGCCATCATCGACCGCGACGTGCATATTCCCGAGGGCACGGTCATCGGCTACGATCCGGTCGAGGACAAGCGACGCTATTTCGTCACCCCGTCCGGCCTGACCATCGTCACCCGCGACACTTCGCTGTTTGAAAACCCAGTAGCTCCCGAGTTCCTCGAACGGTACTAGATAAAGCAACTGGTTTCGCCCAAGGCCCGGCTTCTGAATGGAAGCCGGGGCTTCGACGTTGTTGGACGGAACCAGCGGCACAATTGCTGCGTATCAATCCCCTATGCAATGCGCGGGTACATTAAGCTGGAGCGTGATGGGGCTGGCGGGGCTGGCCGAACCGCGAAGGCGTAGGATGGAAACGCCGGAAGCCGGCGCACGTACGCCGAGAGCTGCCCATGGTGCTGCGGCAGCAAACAGCCGGACCGCTTATGACGAACCGTCTCTCGGGAATATGGGTGCATCCCCAGCCGCCGGAGCGCCGCGCGCGGAGGTAAGATCGCTGGAAGTCGACTGGTCCCAAATCGTCCGCCGCTGCATGGATGGGGACTCCGGCGCGTGGGTTGAGATGGTGCGCGCCCACCACAAGCGCGTCTACGGCATGTGTTATCGGTTCACCGGCAACCCCGCCGACGCCGAGGACCTGACCCAGGACGTCTTTCTCAAGATCTACGCCAACCTGGCCAGTTTCGATCTGGACCGCGGCAGCCTGCAGGTGTGGATTACCACCTTGACCCGCAACCTGCTGGTGGATAACTTCCGCCGCTCGCGCAACCTGCGTTCGACCGGCTCGCTGGACGAAGGCTGGGACCAGACCGACGAGCTGAAGCCAATCGACCGGCTCACCTCCGCGGCGCTGTCTCCTCACGAGATGGCAGCGAAGAAAGAGTTGGCGGCCATGGTGCAGCAGGCACTGGCGCGCGTAAGCATCGAACTGCGCGAAGCCGTCATCTTAAGAGACCTGCAGGACCTGGATTACAAAGAGATTGCCCAGGTGCTGGGCATCCCCGAGGGGACCGTGAAGTCCCGCATCAGCAGGGGCCGCGCGGAACTTGCGCGCCTGCTTGAACGTAGTAAACGGGAGGTGATGTAGCCATGACTGATCGAGCGCATATTCCGAGCTCCCCGGCCTGCGGCCATTGGGAGACCCTTTTGGCGGACGCGCTGGATGGGCTGCTTGCGCCTGAAGACGAGGCGACGTTTGCCGCGCACATGGCCGGCTGCCAAGCCTGCACGGCGCTGTTTGACCAGGCCCGCAAGGGCCGCGAGTGGCTCAAATTTCTCAGCCCGGAACCCGAGGTCCCGGCCGGACTCATGGATAGGATTCTGGCGCAAACCGGACCGGGACCAAAGGCTGGCTTCGGGCTCATGCCTTTACCGGCCACGCTGCCGGGCATCGGCGCAGACACGGTTCCAGCGTGGCAGCGGGGCGGCTTTATAGCGCAAATCCGCCGCTTTGCCGAGCCGCGCCTCATGATGACCGCGGCCATGGCGTTCTTTTCGCTGGCGCTTACGCTCAACCTGAGCGGCGTTCGGCTCGCCGATTTGCATATTGCCGATCTGCACATCGCCAGCTTCAGGCCGGCGGCGCTGCGCTCGTTCATGGAGCGGCGGTTCACCACCGCTTCAGTGCCCATCATCCGCTACTATGACAACCTGCGCTTTGTGTACGAAGTTGAATCGCGCATGCAGGAGATGCGGCACACCGAGGACGATGACCAGAACAACGGCGGAAGCCCGAGCAACAATGCGGCTCCCCATGGACAGGGCGAATCGCAGCGCACCCCGGGCCTTCACGATGGAGGCTCGTTTCTGAGGCCACAGCCCCAGCAATCAGGTAAACTGCCGGCTGCGCCCTCCCAAACAGTACCGAACAAGTTCGTTGAAGCTTCCCTTACATTTAACCAATCTGCTTTCTGGTCAACTATCGGGTCAACTTACGGGCTGGCGGCAACTCCGGCCCGCGCATTCCGGCGGCTCCAGATCGGTTCTAGTCAAGTGGGAACAAGGGAAAGGAGCACAGGATGGATTGCGTAAATCACACAGGCGTAAATGCAACCGCCTTTTGCCAGAGCTGCGGAAAGCCGCTGTGCGCCACCTGCGTGCGCAATGAGCCGGGCGGGCAACTGCTCTGCGAGACCTGCCAGGCAAGCTGGCACAGCTATCGCCAGCCCTTCGTTTCCGCGCCTCCGGGAATGCCTCATCCCTCGGTGGCCGCCGCGCTCGGCGTTATTCCCGGCGTGGGCGCAATGTACAACGGGCAGTTTGTCAAAGGCCTCATTCATGTGGTGATTTTCGCGGTGCTGGTAAGCGCCGCCCACGTCTACGGCATCTTTGGCCTGTTCATTGCCGCATGGATCGCCTACCAGGTATTCGAGGCCTATCACACCGCCAAAGCGCGGCGCGACGGTTTGCCGCTGCCT
Organism: uncultured Occallatibacter sp.; assembly: GCA_964481595.1. Taxonomy (GTDB): domain Bacteria; phylum Acidobacteriota; class Terriglobia; order Terriglobales; family Acidobacteriaceae; genus Telmatobacter. Next base: position 2,783 of record CAYZVG010000227.1, read on the forward strand.
GACCCGCTGGGGCTCAACGAGGTGGGGAGCTGGATCGGCGGGCCACGCGCGCATTATCCGGGCCATCCGGGCATGCCAACGGGAATGCCGGGTGCAAATCCAGCCGCAGGCACGGCTCCGGGCGAAACGGCGCAGAATCCCTACACCGGCACGGCCTCGCAGGGCAGCGCCTATCAACAAGCGCCGTATCAGCAACCGCCGTATCAGAGTCCTTACGGGCAGCAGCCATATTCGCCGCCTTATCAGCCCTACACGCCGCCGGGCGCTGGCGTACCGCCCATTCCGCCCGTGCCGCCCGTCGGATGGCGGCGCAGGGAGCCCATCGGCGCGATTGTGCTCATCGGGCTGGGCGTGTTGTTTCTGCTGGGGCAGTTCGATATCTTCTCCGGCAAGCTGTTTGACTACGCCTGGCCGCTGCTGCTCATCGGCCTTGGCATCTGGCTGTTTGTTCGCCGCCTTGAAGAAACGAAGGGAAACCAACAATGAACAATTACATCTTCATTCGCCGCTTGCGCGGTCCCGCAGTCCTGCTGCTCATCGGCGTGCTTGAGCTGCTCCACACCACCGGCATCATCGGCAGCTTCTGGCATCTGTTCTGGCCGCTGCTGCTCATCATGCTTGGAATTCTGCTGCTGGCCGAGCGCGCCGCCGCGTCCGCGGAAGACGATTATCCCGTGCCGCCCTATCCTGGCTGCATGAATCCCGGCCCTGTACCCCCGGGCACGGGTGTTCCTCCCGCGCCGGCGCAGCAGTCAACATCTATCGTCCCGGTTTCAAACCACGATTTCGGCAACGGCCATGAAGGAGGACAATCATGAGCACCATGCCTCCCAACACACCTCCGGGCGGCGGACCGCCCCCACCCTATTCGCCCTACGATCAAAAGGCGCAATGGCGCGCCTATCGCGAACAGCAGAAGGCCGCGTGGCGCGCGCAGCGCGACGCCTGGCGGGCACAGCGCTATGCCTGGAAGGCGAACTACGTGGGCGCTTATGGCCCCCGCGTGCCATCCCTCGTCGGCCCGGTCATCCTCATCGGCATCGGCGTGGTCGCCCTGCTCCTGATGACCGGCCACATCAACACCGGCGAGTTCTGGTCCTGGTATGGCCGCTGGTGGCCGCTGCTGCTCATCTTCACCGGCCTTGGCCTGCTGGCCGAGTGGGCTATCGATATGCGCCGGAAGACGCCCGTGCGGCGTGGCGGTAGCTTTATCGGAATCCTCTTCCTGCTTGCGTTCGTAGGCTTTGGGGCCGCGGCGTGGAATCATTCCGGCAACTGGTGGAATCAACAGTGGAACAACAACGGCAGCGATCTGTTCAACATGTTCGGCCTGCCGCAGCATGACTTCGACCAGCAGGCCCAGTCGTTGCAGGTTCCGGCCAACTCCGCCATCGACATCGAGAATCCGCGCGGAGACGTAAGCGTCACCGCCTCTGACTCGCCCACCATCCTGGTGCAGGCCCATGAAGTTGCTTACGCCAGCTCCGACAGCGAGGCCAAGAAGATCTTCGACTCGGAAAATGCCATGCTGCTGCACGCCGATGGCGGCGAGGCGATCGTAAGGAGCGCCGGCAGCAACAACGGGCGCGTCAACCTCACCATCACAGTCCCCAAATCCGCGCGGGTCAGCATCAACGCCGGCAAGGGCGATGTTTCAGCGGCGGACCTGGGCCAGGGCCTTAACCTGTATGCGCACGGCGATACGCACCTGAACTCGATTGTCGGCTCGGTGCAGGTGCATCTGGGAGATGGCAAGCACGACTTCTCCGCCCACCAGATTGAGGGCGACTTGACTGAAGACGGCGACTGCAACGATCTCACCCTCTCTGAGGTCAAGGGGCGCGTCTCCGTCAAAGGAGACCTCTACGGAGATGTACACGTGGAGAGCATCGGCGGTCCGGTCAGCATTCACACCTCAAGGACCGACGTTCAGATTGCGCAGCTGCCCGGCGACCTGACCTTCGACACCGACTCATTGCGCGTGAACCAATCCAAAGGACTGGTGCACGTAATCACCCACTCCAACGACGTTGACCTGAACGGAATCTACGGCGACAGTTACGTCGAGAACCGCGATGGCAGCATCGCCATTGAGCCTGCCGGCAACTATAGCGTTGAGGCAAGCAACAACAAAGGCGACGTGGTGCTGACCCTGCCGCCCAACGCCTCGGCAACCGTTACCGGACACACCCACAACGGCGATGTGGTCAACGACTACGGCCTTTCCATCGCCGGCGACGAAGATAAGTCGGTGAGTGGACGGATCGGTTCCGGCCAGGCAAAAATCGATATCTCCACCAGCAACGGCGATCTGCACATCAAGAAGGGCTCGGCATTTCCGTCCGCTCCCACGGCTGCCAGCACGCCCGCCTCGCCAGACACACAAGCTACGCCCGCCCCCCCGAACACACGCCACCTGAAGGCCCCCAAAACAGGCCCCGGCCAGCCCGTGGCGCAATAGCAATAAAACCTTGGGAATTGATCCATTTCAGGCGCTGGAGGAGTGCTCCCCTCCAGCGCCTTTTTGCGCTTGGATCTAAAGTGTGCTGGAATCACTTGCGAGCAGCCGACTTCAGGGGAGTAACATTTACTCGACGTAAAAACTGATGCCCGCCCGTGAAGGAAGGTAAGACTGTGTTTCTCAGAAAGATCACGAAAGTCCAGAACATCGGGA
>CAYZVG010000228.1:0-5453 GCA_964481595.1 uncultured Occallatibacter sp.
ATGGCTGGTGAGGACCCAACGCTAGTACTTCGCGGTACGCAACCGAATCTGACGTTCTCGCGCGCATCCGCGAGCGATCGCTTCTATATCCGGATGTACGACGCCTCAACGCCACCAAATTACTCGGAATTTTCTACGGCGTTATTCATTAATTTGCCGTTGAGCTAGAGACGAGGCCCCCCCGGGGAGCACACGATCATAGGGAGTCTGGCGAATGCGGATGATGAATGAATTTGAGGCTCAGGTGCTAAGCGATCTTAGCGTGCTGAAGACGCAGATGAGTGGTTTGATGGGCGACGGAAACGGCGGACGTCTCGCGGAGTTGGAGCGTCGGATTGAACACCATGAACAGAACTGGCAACGAGCAAAAGGCTTTCTTGCGGCAGCAAGTGTGGTATTTGCAGTGATTGAAGTTGCCCTGAGTGCCTGGCACCGGCACTAGCGTTTGCAATGATATTGGAACTCGTCCTATAAACTTCTCATTCGAAACCCGCGTCGCGACCCTCGTATAATCAGCGCATGGACGAACGACCGCTTGTAGGCGTGGTGATGGGTAGCCGCAGCGATTACGAGACGCTATCACCAGCCGTGGAGATACTGCGGACACTTAAGATTCCGCACGAGGCACGCATCGTAAGCGCGCACCGGACGCCAGACTGGCTATTCGTGTACGCTCAGACCGCGCGGACGCGCGGCTTGCGGGTGATTATTGCTGGAGCCGGCGGAGCGGCCCACCTGCCTGGCATGTTGGCCGCAAAGACGTTGGTTCCGGTGCTGGGCGTGCCGGTGGCCGCAACGCAATTGAACGGCTTGGATTCTCTGCTATCGATTGTGCAGATGCCGAAGGGCGTTCCGGTGGGGACATTGGCAATAGGCAAGCCGGGAGCGGCGAACGCCGCACTGCTTGCAGCGGAGATTCTGGCCATTACCGATAGCGATCTTTATGAGCGTCTGTCGGCGTGGCGAGCGGCGCGTACGCAAGAAGTACTCGGGCAGACTCTTGAGCAGGAGCTTGCCGGGTGAGCCTCATCTCCACCAACAAGGAATTCGAGAAGCAGTCGACAATCGCGCCAGGCGGGCTCATTGCGTTTCTTGGCGGCGGGCAGTTGGGTCGCATGACGGCGATTGCGGCGCGCACAATGGGCTATCGCGTTCGCGTAATGGATCCCGAACCAACGTGCCCAGCGAGCTTTGTTGCCGATGAAACCATTGTGGGCCGTTGGGACGATGTGGAAGCCTCGCAGCGACTAGCCGCGGGCGCTGACGTAGTCACGCTGGAGATTGAGCAGATCGGCGTGGACGCGCTTGCACAAGTAGCAAGATTTGCGCCCCTACGGCCTGGCGTCGATCCCATTCGCACTATCCAGGACAAGACGATTCAGAAGACTTGGCTAGCGGAGGCAGGCTTTCCAGTTGGACCGTTTCGCGTGGTGCGCAGTGTGGAAGATTTGCAGGAAGCGGTGCCTGCGCTTGGCGGGCATGTATTCCTGAAGATTGGGCGGGGCGGCTACGATGGCCGTGGACAGGCGCACCTCGGTTTCGATGCACCCGCGACTGAAGCGGCGATAGCCGAAGCCTGGAAAAGTATTGGGTCGCGTGTGGCGGTTGCAGAACAGGCGCTCGATCTGGATTGCGAAATCAGCGTGATGGCGGCGCGCAATCCTTCGGGCGATGTTCGCAGCTTTCCCGCGGCGCGCAATCATCACGAGAATCAGATTCTCGCGTGGAGTGTGTTGCCTGCCGATGTTCCGCCTGAAGTGGAAGCGCGCGCGGAAGAGTTAGCTGCGGCAATCGTCAAACGGCTTGGCCTGGAAGGATTGCTTTGCGTTGAACTGTTCATCACCAAACAGGGCGAGCTGTTCGTGAACGAACTTGCGCCTCGGCCGCACAACAGCTATCACCAAAGCGAGCGCGGTTGCGTTACCAGCCAGTTTGAGCAGGCAGTCCGCGCCGTTTGTAACCTTCCGCTTGGCTCAACGGAACTGATCGCTCCGGCAGCCATCGTCAATCTTCTTGGCGATCTATGGCTCAAGGGCGAGCCAAATTTCCCTGCTGCTTTGGCTGTGCCTGGAGTTCGCCTGCATCTGTACGAAAAGCACACGCCGCGCGCGGGCAGAAAGATGGGGCACTTGTCAGCAGTGGGAAGAACTGCTGACGAAGCGCTTGCATTTGTGCTCGAGGCGAAACGCCGCCTTTAGCCCGCTTGCTCCACCTTTTCCCAGCGCTTTGGTCTGCGGTTGGCTTGCAGAATGCGCTTGCGCAGCCGTAGCGACTTGGGCGTAACTTCGACGAACTCGTCGTCTGCCACAAACTCTATGGCCTGCTCCAGATTCAGCGTCTTGTAAGGCACTAGACGGATCGCTTCATCGGCAGTCGATGCCCGCATGTTGGTCATCTTCTTTTCGCGAACAACGTTTACGTCCAGATCGTTGTCTCGCGAATGTTCGCCCACAATCATGCCTTCATACACTTCAACGCCCGCACCCAGAAAGAGAATGCCGCGTTCCTGCAGCCCGTTCAAGGAATAGGTAGTGGTCGTTCCTTGCCGATCGGAGATCAAAGCTCCCGTTGGCCGTTGCGGAATCTCGCCCTGGTACGGGATGTAGCCATCGAAAATCGCATTCATCACGATGGTTCCTCTGGTCTCGGTCAGCATCTCGCTGCGCAGGCCAATCAAGCCGCGGCTGGGCACGCGAAATTCCATCCGCACGCGTCCCGATCCGTGATTGTGCATCTTGGTCATCTCGCCCTTGCGCGGTCCAAGTTTCTCGATCACGGTGCCGGTGTATTGCTCGGGAACATCGATCGTCAGATGTTCGACCGGCTCCATCCGCACGCCGTCCACCGTCTTGGTCACGATCTCCGGACGCCCCGCCATCAGCTCAAATCCTTCGCGGCGCATCATCTCGATCAGAATCGCCAGCTGCAATTCTCCACGGCCCAGCACTTTGAAAGTGTCAGGCGAGCCGGCTTCCTCAACGCGGATGCTGACGTTTATCAGCAGTTCCTTCTCAAGCCGCTCTCGCAGATTGCGGCTGGTTACGTATTGGCCTTCGCGCCCTGCAAACGGCGAATTGTTCACGCTGAACTGAATCGCGATAGTGGGCTCATCGATCACAATCAGCGGCAACGGCGCGGGATTCTCAACACTGGTGATGGTTTCACCAATGGTGATGCCCTCAACGCCTGCCACAGCCACAATATCGCCCATTACGGTCTCGGCTATCTCAGTTCGCTTGAGTCCTGAAAACGTGAAGAGCTTGGTAATGCGCGTCTTCATCAGGCTGCCGTCGCGCTTTGAAATAGTCACATCGTCGCCCGTATGCAACGTTCCTTGAAAGACGCGGCAGATGGCAATGCGGCCGAAATAATCCGAGTAGTCGAGGTTTGTGACCAGAATCTGCAGCGTGCCTTCCGCATCGCCCTTGGCGGGTGGAATGGTGGAAACGATGGCTTCAAACAGAGGCTGAAGATCTGTTCCCGGCTTGTCTGGATCCGCTGTCGCAGTGCCGGCTTTGGCCACCGCATACAGAACGGGAAAGTCCAACTGGCTCTCATCCGCGTCCAGGTCGATGAACAGATCGTAGATCTCGTTCAGCACTTCCTGTGCACGTGCATCCGGGCGATCGATCTTGTTGATCACCACAATTGGAGGCAGCTTGGCTTCCAGCGCCTTTGCCAGCACGTAGCGAGTCTGCGGGAGCGGGCCTTCGGCTGCATCCACAAGCAGCATCACGCCATCCACCATCTTGAGCGCGCGCTCCACTTCCCCGCCAAAATCGGCGTGACCCGGTGTATCGACAATGTTGATTTTGCCGCCTTCAAAGTTAATGGCGGTGTTTTTGGCCAGGATGGTGATGCCGCGTTCTTTCTCGAGTTCGTTCGAGTCCATCACCCTCTCAGCAACCTGTTCGTTGGCCCGAAATGTGCCGGATTGCCGAAGCATGGCGTCGACAAGTGTGGTCTTCCCGTGGTCAACGTGGGCAATGATGGCGATATTGCGTATCGTCTGGCTCACAAGTGCAGTTTTCCTTTTCGCTTAGGTCCGGCCGCCTGGGCCGGAATGTGGTGTAGGAGATTGAAGTGTTGTGGAGCAAAGCGCCACAGACTTCATTTTATCAGTAGGGGTCTGTTGACTCGTCCCAGGCGCCTCAGCGACCTACGGAATTGTCGAGATTTTGAATTCGGCGGCCCGCCTTAAGGGGAATTCACTGCTAGGGTCAAAGCCTATTGCGGAAAGGAGATGAATGGCGATTTGCGCGCAGGAGGACCTGTACAGTTCACACTATTCCAGAACCGCGGACATAGGCTGGCACGTGCGACTAAGTAGACTGTGCGAGCCCACGAAGACCGCCTTCGGTGGCGTTCACTCTTGAACTTCGACCGGCGCTTTCCATCTTTCTGCTTTGCGCTGACACGCTGCAAGATGCGTAGGAAGGTCAACCGCAGGCAACATCAAAGATTTTGTTTACGAGTTTGCTCGTAGAGCTTCTGCAGTGCGTCGCAGGCGGTACCCACGCCATCCTCATGGCTCAATTGCTCGGCTACTACTTCAGCGCGTTCGGCAAAGCGTGGTTTGGCCAGCATCGACTTAAGCTTGCGCGCAACGCGAGCCGGCGTATAGCTCTTCTTCTGAATCACGCGCGCCACCTTTAGCCGCTTCATCCGCCGCGCATTGTCTGGCTGGTCGTGCGAGTAGGGCATCACCAGCATCGGCTTACCTGCGCGCAAACACTGCGCTGTAGTCCCAACGCCACCCTGGTGCACCACCATGGCCGCGCGTGGGAATAATGCGGAATACGGCGCATATTCCGCCGCCAAAATCGAGCCGGGCAATTCTCTGCGCGGCTTGTTGCGCGGGTCCGATCCAATCAGCAGCACCGCACGTACGCCCAGGCGCTGCGCGGCTCTCGCCGAATACTCGTAGAATTGCCCGGCCGCAAGCACAGCCGCCGAACCCAGCGTAAACACAATCGGAGGTTCACCCGCGGCCAGAAACTCCTCCACCTTCGGCGGTAACGCCGCGTTGCCGGCATCGGCGTCGTAAAAGCAGAAGCCGGAAATAAGGGTATTCTTCGGCCAATCCTTTTGTTCCACCCCTAAAACCTGAGAGAAGAGCGCCAACACCAGGAAGGGCGAGTGCTTGGCGTCGAACAGCGGGTTGGCACCACGCGGCAAGCCCAGTTCACGGCGCAGCTCGTAGATCGGCTCAGGCCATTTGCGGCTTACAAAGCGCGCCAGCCTGCGGATCGCCCGGCCCATCCCCGGCACCGTTTTATCCGCGCGCGCCAGCCTGGGGTACATGGGCAGCACCGGCGGATCAAATGCGGAGAAAAACGAGAGCGGTGCCAGCACGTAGCTGGCCCACGGGATTCCGGTGACCTCGGCAACCAGAGGACCGGCGTAGTTCAGCTCGCCCAGCAGCAGCAGGTCGGCGCGTTCGGGCTTGGTCG
>CAYZVG010000229.1:0-5449 GCA_964481595.1 uncultured Occallatibacter sp.
GTCGTTCTGCATCCTCACATCGGCCAAACCTACAGCGCAATTGTCACCGGCGTCAACAAGTACGGCACCTTTGTGCGCACCCTCGACCCGCACGTTGACGGTATGTTGACCCAGGGCGGCAAAGGCCTCGATGTCGGCGATAAGGTTACCGTCAAGCTCATCTCCACCAATCCGGAGCGCGGCTTCATCGACTTTGCAGCGCAGGGCTGATTCACTCCGGCGCTCCATGCGAAAATAAAGCGAAGCGCCTCGGCTCCTGCACAAGTGTCAATGGGGCGTGGCACTTTCTGTGTCTGGCACCGCAGGAAGTGCGTCTAATAAATAGAACACTTGAAGTGTGCCCATCGGTGGACCGGGGTAAGGCGCGCGTTCCGCCCTCTCTATCCCATACGAGGTAAGCAAGCCGAGCCTCTAGACCGATTTGTGTGGTTTGCCGCAATCCTCGGCAAGCCGCGCAGTACCCAAGGATGTACTTCCCGGCAATTGGCCAGGCATTAACGGCCGCTTCATCCGCCGCCAACACATTTCCTCTTTTTATGGAAGGGATTGCTTTAACCAAAACACGAATGCATAGACGATATCCATTTCTTTCCTTGATGTTTTCCGCGGCGGTGGTTCCGTTTCTTGCGCCTCTGCAATCGTTCGCGCAGCAAGCCGCCCCCGCGCAGGCTGCACAAGGCCTCAACTTCGTTGCACTGCCTGACGCTCCCCAGCCGCGCATTGAAGTCGCCATGATGAACGACCCTGCCCTGCAGGGCGCATCCGCTCAGGACCAAACCGCGCAAAAGCCGGCTCCAGCGCAGGATCAGTCAAGCTCCAGTTCGCAATCAACATCGGCGCAAACCGACGCGCAGCAGACTCAACAGCAAAAGGCGCAGAAGCAGATCCAGGACCAGGAGCATCAGCGCGTCCTCGGCATTGTGCCCACCTTCAACACCACGTATCTGGGTGGTCAAACAGTCAGTATGACCGGCAAGCAGAAGATCAGCCTTGCCTTTCATTCATCTACCGATCCTTTTGCGTTTGCCATTCCGTTTGTGGTTGCCGGCTACCATGAGGCGCTCGATGAGGACAAAGGATTTCCTTGGGGAATCAAAGGTCTCGGCGAACGCGCCGGCGCGGCTTACCTCGATTCCTTTGACGGCAACATGCTTGGCAACGGATTTCTGCCCGCGCTGCTCCACCAGGATCCTCGCTACTATCGCATGGGCCAGGGCTCCGTAACGCGCCGCATTCTCTACGCGGCGGCCACCAGCGTTATTTGCAAGCACGACATCACCGGCAAGTGGGAGCCAAACTACTCAAACATTGCCGGCAACATCATCGGCGGCGCGCTCTCAAACCTCTACTATCCCTCCAGCGATACCGGCGTCGGCCTCACCATCAGCAATGGCTTTATCGTCACCGCAGAGGGCGCGTTCGGTTCGGAATTCAACGAATTCTGGCCGGACGTTTCGCGCAAGTTGTTTCACAAAGACCCAACCCACGGCCTTGACGCGCAAAGAAAAGCCGAAGAAGAGTCTAAGAAGAACTCCTCCCAATCCCAACAGTAATCCCAAGGCAAATCGAGCCGTTGCAATAGCCGCGCTGGCGCTCAGCCCGCGTCCCGCTTTGTGTATCCTTCTCTTTCCCTCGTTATTTACACTATCTAGTGTCCAGTCCTAGAAGTTTCCATCAAAGTAACGGCTGTCATCCTGAGCGAACGGGGCCCCAAACGCTTTTCAGTTTGGGGGTGGTGAGTCGAAGGATCTGCGGTTGTTCTTCAATGAACCTTGAATGAACTTTGAGGACACCACTGCATGGAGAACGGGAGTAAATCGATGCCCCATCCGCAAATCAAATTCGGTACCGACGGCTGGCGCGCCGTCATCGCAGACGACTTCACCTTCGCCAACGTCCGCATTGTCGCTCAAGCCATCGCAGCTTACGTCCACGCCAAAGAAGATCCCGCCAAGGGCCTCTGCATCGGCTATGACACCCGCTTCGGCTCCAAAGCCTTCGCCCGCATCTGTGCCGAGGAGGTTGCGGCCACCGGAATTCCCGTGGCGCTCGCCCCCGCGGTTACACCCACTCCGGCGCTCAGCTACGCGGTGCGCCAGCGCGGCGCTGCCGGCGGCATCATGATCACCTCGTCGCACAATCCCGCGCAGTGGAATGGCGTCAAATACAAAGCCTGGTACGGCGGCTCGGGCAAGCCCTCCATCATTGCGGAAATCGAGTCCTACCTCGGCAAGCCTGTCGCGGCCGCCGCAACTCCCGCTCCCATCGAGGAAGTCGACTTCCTCCCGCCTTACCTCAAAGCCATTGAGAGCTTTGCCAATCTCGATCTCATCTCAAAATCGGGAATGAAGTTCTGCACCGACTCCATGTACGGCGCAGGCGGAACAATCCTCGCCGATATCTTCACCCGCATCGGCGTCGACCATCTGGCCATACGCTCCAATCCCGATCCGCTCTTCCCCGGCATCAATCCAGAGCCCATTGAGCCGCACATCCGCGCGCTCGGCGATGCCGTGGTGGCCAACGGCTGCCAGGCCGGCCTCTGTACCGATGGCGATGCAGACCGCATTGGCGCAACCGACGAGCACGGCAACTTCGTCGATCCGCACAAAATCTATTCCATCCTGTTGAGCTGGGTTCTTCGCCGCAAAGGCTGGCCCGGCGCAGTCACCCGCGCCTTCAACACCACCAAGATGCTTGACCGCATTTGCAAGAAACATGGCCGCGAACTCATCGAGCACGGCATCGGCTTCAAGTTTGTCTGCGACTACATGCTCGAACGCGAAATCCTCATGGGCGGAGAAGAGTCCGGCGGTATCGGCTTTCAGCGCCACCTGCCTGAGCGCGACGGCCTGTTAAACGCGCTTCTCCTGGCCAACGTGATGGCCGAAGAAGGCAAGACCATGGGCCAGCTCGTCGCCGATCTGCAGGCTGAGTACGGCGAGCATCAGTACGGCCGTATCGACCTGCACATCTCCGACGAAATCAAGAACGGCGCAATCGCCAGGGCCAAAGCCCTCAAGCCCGGCGACCCGGTCTTCGCCGCCATGCCCGTCCTGCGCATCGAAACCATGGATGGCGTCAAGTTCTACCTCGACAACCCTGAGGCCAAGCAGAAACAAAACGCCGCCGAAACCTGGCTCCTGCTCCGCGCCAGCGGCACCGAGCCGTTAATGCGCATCTACACTGAATCCTGCTCCAAGGAGTCCGTAGCCAAGCTCCTCGAATCCGCGCGCAAGTTTGCGCTGGGGCAGTAACCGCCAAAGTAGAAAGCGAGTGCTACGATCAGCCCATGGATGGTATCGTAGGCCGATCTCCGAACAGAGTTTCTGTGACCAAGGGCAATTGAACGCCATGAACAGCACGTTGACCATTCAGTTCGTCCAGATCGTCGTCCCCGCACTGGTTGCATTGGTGGTTGTGGCACTTACGCACTTCTTCACTGTTAGCAGGGAAACGGCGGGCAGACGGCGTGAGCAGCGCATTGGGTACTTGGTTGCTGCGTATCGCGGCCTCTCCAAAGCGAACAACCATCCTCGCCTTTGGGAAGTCGCAAATGATTTAGAACAAGCAATCAGTGACATCCAATTATTCGGAACGCCCCAGCAAATTAAGCTAGCGCAGCACTTTAGTGAAGAGTTAGGCAAGACGCAGGTGGCCGATTTGGACCCGCTGTTAACAGAGCTTCGCAATAGCCTACGAAATGAGCTTGGGCAGAAAGCCGTTCCAGGCCGCGTGCTATGGCTGAAAGTCGAGCGGAAAAAATAGCAAACTTACGGGTGTCTCAAGTCCCGATTTTGGAACGTGGTATTCCGCAAATCTCTACCCCCGCCTCTACCGGAACATCCGCGCATCGAACCGAAACGCCTGTGGCTCTTCCACGCGTATTTCCTTCACCCGCGGATGCAGCGGATTTACACCTTACGCATTTGGCCAATTTAAAAACGCCACGTCTACGCGATCACCGCAACCTTAGCCCGCTTGCCCAGGCGCACCGCGATCCGCGCCGGCAGCGCCGCAACGCCGATCACCATCCCCGCAGCGCTCTCCCCGTCCAGCTTCACAGCCTTTTCGGCAATCTTGCGCTGTGCCTCTGCGCCGCTCGCCGCCAGTCCCATCGCCACCAGCAGTTTCGGCAGCCGTACCTGGTTTGGCTCCGGCCCGGCCACTGCGGCAAACGCCACCGCAACCTCTTCCAGGTTCTCGGCCGTCTCCTTCTGCTGGAACATCCGTGCCCAGTTTTCATCTGCGCTCGCCGCCGCCGCCGCGCCGTGGAACCCCGCCGTTATCGTCAGCGCCAGCCGCTTCTTGGTCTCCATGGGATGCAGCTTGGCCGCCGCCACCTCGGCCCGCATCGCGTCGATCTCCGAGCCGCGAAGATCGGTCAACAAGGAAAAATATTTCCACATCAGCTCATCGCTGATGCTCATCAGCTTGCCGTACATCTCGCCCGGCGCTTCGTTAATGCCAATCGCATTTCCCAGCGACTTCGACATCTTTTGCACGCCGTCCAGCCCTTCAAGAATCGGCGTCATCAGCACAATTTGCGGCTTCTGTCCGTAGTGCCGCTGCAGCTCGCGCCCGCACAGCAGGTTAAACTTCTGGTCCGTCCCGCCCAGCTCAACGTCGCACTCCAGCGCGACCGAATCGTACCCCTGCATCACCGGATACAACAGCTCGTGCAAGCTGATCGGCTGCTCGGCCTGGAAGCGCTTGCTGAAGTCGTCCCGCTCTAGCATCTGGCTCACCGTAAAGTGCGCCGTCAGCCGGATCGTCCCTTCGTACCCCAGCTTGCCCAGCCATTCGGAGTTGTACCGAACCTCGGTCTTCTCCTTTTCCAGAATCTTGAAGACCTGCGCCAGGTAGGTTTCCGCATTCTGCCCAATCTGCTCCACGGTCAGCGGCTTGCGCGTCACGTTGCGCCCGGTCGGGTCGCCAATCAGAGCCGTAAAATCCCCCACCAGAAAAATCACCTGGTGCCCAAGCTGCTGAAAGTGCCTCAGCTTGCGCATCAGCACCGTGTGCCCCAGGTGCAAGTCCGGCGCGGTCGGGTCAAAGCCGGCCTTGATCCGCAGCGGACGCCCGGTTTTGCGGCTTTCTTCCAGCCGTTCCCGCAAATCGCTTACGCGGATAATCTCTGCCGCGCCCTTCTGCAGCAGATCCAACTGTTCGTCTACAGGTAAAAATGTCGTCATCGGTGCATTCAGTATAAATTCCGCCACGCTCAATCGCCCTCTCACCGTCGCACTGTCCCGAAGCCGACCCCCGCGCTCGCCCCTCACCCGCGCTGGTATAATCAACTCAATGCAGCAGCCTGTGCACGCCCGTATTCTCTTCGCCGCGCCCGTCTTCGGTGCCGGTGCGGCCGGTGCTGCGGCGGCTCGCGCCGCCTAAGGTTTCGTCTCACCTCATCCCCCACATCCGTATACACAGTTACAGCCAAAGGATC
>CAYZVG010000230.1:0-5445 GCA_964481595.1 uncultured Occallatibacter sp.
AAGTCGCGCTGGTTACCGGCGCATCCAAAGGAATCGGCGCGGCGATCGCCCGCGAGCTTGCGGCCAAGGGCGCGGCCGTTGCAGTCAACTACTCCGGCAGTAAAGCTGGAGCGGATAAGGTGGTAGCCGACATTCAGGCCGCGGGCGGCAAGGCTACAGCGGTTCAAGCCAATCTCTCCGATCCATCGGCCATCGGCCCTCTCGCCGATAAGGTGGCCGAGCAGTTTGGTGCCATTGACATCCTGGTCAACAACGCCGGCGTTTACGACTTTGCTCCTATTGAGGCTGTCACTCCCGAGCATTACCACAAGCAATTCGACCTGAATGTTCTGGGACTTTTGCTCACCACGCAGGCGGCGCTCAAGCACTTCAACCCCAAAGGCGGCAGCATCATCAACATTGGTTCGGTGGCGGCGTCTGGCGTAGCGGCGGCTTCCGTTTATTCCGCAACCAAGGGGGCGGTCAACTCCATCACCGTTGCGCTTTCAAAGGAGCTTGGGCCCAGGCAGATCCGCGTGAACGCGCTCAACCCCGGCATGGTTGAAACCGAAGGCGCTCATGCGGCAGGCATCCTCGGCACCGACTTCCACAAGAAGGCCATTGAGGATACGCCGCTCGGCCGCATCGCCAAGCCCAACGACATTGCCACCGTCGCCGCCTTCCTGGCTTCAGACGACTCCGCGTGGGTTACTGGGCAGACCATCCAGGTCTCCGGCGGTGCTCGGCTCTAAGGCGCTGTCAACTCACTTGCCCACAAGGCAGCCGCATCGAAGGGGGCATTTTCTTAAGGAAGAAGCAGCCATCTATGCGGCTTTCCGAAAAGAGCAGAATCGAGAACCTTGTAACCTATCACTTCTTTTCTGCCTGCAGTAATTGTTGTTTGCGTTCCACGCCCCAGCGGTAGCCGGTAAGCGCGCCGCTTGCGCCCACTACGCGATGGCACGGAACTACGAGGGCGACGCGATTGGTTGCGCAGGCCCGGGCCACGGCGCGTGTTGCTTTGGCATTGCCTAGCTCGCGCGCCAGTTGGCTGTAGCTGCGCGTCTCACCGCGCGGAATCTGCTTGAGCGCCTGCCACACGCGCAGTTGAAACACCGTTCCGCGCAGGTCTAATTCCAGCGCTTGCGGTGAGGCAGACTTTCGGACAGGCTCAGTGCCGAAAGATACGCCTTCGACCGCTGCCTCAACCCAGTGCAGCAGCGACGGGTCGCGGCGCAACGCGGCTGCGGGGAACTCCGCGCGCAGGCTGGCTTCGGCTTCGGCCTTGTTGGCCGCGAGCGAGAGCCAGCACAAGCCGCGCTCCGTTGCTCCAACCACCATCCACCCGAATGGAGATACCGCCGAGGCATAGCCGATCTTTTCGCCCTTGCCGCCTTGAGCGAAGCGCATCGGCGTCATGCCCAGTTGCGCGCCATCGTAGGCGCGGCTCGCCGAACTGTATCCAGCTTCGTAGATCGCGTTTGTCACCGAGCTACCCCGCTTTAACGCATTGCGCAGCGCGCCTGCTTTGAGCGTGCGCTGGTAGCCGAGCGGGCTCACGCCCATTTCGCGCTTGAACAGCCGCTGCACCGTGAACGGACTCATGCTGGCCACGCGTCCGAGTTCCTCCAGCCGAATTGTCCGCTCGATATTCGTTTCAATGTAGGCGCGCAATTTGCCCAACGGATTGCCCGGTGCGGTTGCGGGAGAGCAGCGCAGGCATGGCCGAAAGCCTGCGGCGAGCGCCTCGGCGGCAGAGCGGAAGAACCGCACGTTGGCGCGCAACGGTCGGCGGCTGGCGCATCCCGGCCGGCAGAAAACTCCTGTCGTTGTTACACCGTAGAAGAAGCCGGCTTGCGCGTTGCGGGCGAGGACCTGCTGCCAGGCTTTGTTGTGGTCTAGCTTCGGCGGCGGTGTGGAAGTCGAAGGCATGGCGTGTGTAATTGCGGCTGCGGCGTTGCTGCTCATAACCAGCATAGTCGCTCGTGCGCGTCCTGCAGCGCATCCCGGATCTTGCGCGCAATTCCGATTTCCACGGGCATTGATTCTCAGCAGCCCATTGCGCGTGTATGCTTGCTGTGCACGTAAAACCAGGCGTGGCAAGGCCCGTTACCGCAAACGGCAATCGGCCTTTGGCGCGCCCACTCTTCGAGGTAGGTCTATGTCGTTTCGGTCAATCGCTGCTTTCTTTGTTGTTGCTACTGTCTGCCTTGCAGGCCTGGCTCATGCCCAGCAGAGCGGCCCCTACAACGTAACCAAGATTCAAGTCATCGGAGGCGAAGGTGGATTCGACTACATTACCGCTGACTCGGACGGGCGCAACCTGTACGTTGCGCGGTCAGGACAGGCAGGCCACATTGCGGTCTTCAATCTGGACACGCTGGCGCAGGTTGGCGACATTCCCGGCACAAGTGCACACGGCGGCGCGGTGGACACGGCGACAGGCCACGGTTTTGCAACGTCGCGGCCTATAACGATGTTCGACGCGAAGACCTTCGCGATTCTGAAGAAGATCGATGTGCAGGGCAATCCCGACGGCTACTTGAACGACGCCTACAATCACCGCTTTTACGTCCTCAGCCACTCGCAGCCTAACATTACAGTGCTGGACGATAAGGACGGCTCGATTCTGGGCACCATCGACATTGGTGGCGCGCCGGAGCAGGCCGCGACCGACGGCCACGGCAAAATCTATGTGGACATTGAAGACAAGGCCGCCATCGCGGTGATCGACGCGGACGCAATGAAGATGGTTGGCAAATACGACATCTCAAGCAAAGGCTCTGGCTGCGCGGGACTGGCGCTGGATGCGAAGAACGGCATTCTGTTTTCAGCATGCCGCGAGAAGAACAATATGGTGATTCTCTCCGCTGCGGACGGACACATCATCACCGATCTGCCGATCGGCGTTGGCTGCGACGGCGCAACGTTCAATCCCGCGACGATGGAGGCCTTCAGTTCGCAGGGCGACGGCACGGTGACGGTGATCAAAGAGAACTCGCCTACCGATTTTGTAGTGGAGCAGAACGTGCTTACGCCGGTGCGTGCCAAGACGATCACGCTCGATACCAAGACTGGCAGCTTGTTCCTGGCGACTTCGGAGTACGGCCCAGTGCCTGCGCCATCCGCAACTCCTGCGCCATTGCCGCCGGGCGCGCCGGCGTTTATGCGCGGACCGCGCGCGCCAGCGATTCCGCACTCCTTCCAGATTGTGGTGGTTGGCAAGTAAGCGAACAGAGTCGAGTTGGGCCTTGCGCGGGACGGCTGGGAGGGCGATTGACGCGAAAATGCGCGCAAAGTGCTCGAAAAGCTGCAAAAAGCGCATAAAAATGATGGTTTTTCGTGGCCGAGTTTACTGGTTAATTACCAGAAAACTCGGCCAAGTTGTTTGTTTTCAATGGAGGCTGTTGGAGCAGGTGTTGGATTTGGGGTAGGGGGCAGGGGTGTGTTTTCTTGTGCGATTTGGCTTTATATATTTGATTCTAAGCTAGTTAATCGATAGTGGAAATGCGCGAATTGCGTGTATGGTTTGCGCGATGTGTCTGCATTGCTTTGATATATAAGGTTTTATGTTGATCGACTGTTTGCGTTGTTTTGTTGCGGCGCGGGACGTTTGATTGTCCGGGTCCAGGGCCTGGTTTCGTAGATCCATCTCCGTAATCAGTATGGGGAAAGGGATGGAATTTTCGGCAAGAAGGGGTTTCGGTCAGTCGTACAGCAGGCCCGATGCGTGCCACCCCGGGTGTTAAGAAGCGAGGTACCTGGAGCTACTTTTCGGGGGAAGAACGAGCCAAAGGACACCCGGGGCGCCAGCCCGATGCGGGTGGTAGGATTGCGCCATGCCATTTTCAGCTATTCAAACAGCACAAAACTTCTACGAGGTTTTATGTGCATGCACTCGAAATTCTGCGGCATATTCGCCGCTGAAACGGGAGCGGTTCGCAGCAGTCTTTCTATTCATTCTATTCGTCGCAGGTTTTCTCGTCCGGCTCTGGGGAATGTCAAAGGTCCATTATTGGGATGAGATGGTCTATCTTCAGAATGCGCAGGTCATCTGCTGCGGGAAAGTCAACTATTCCGAATTAGACTTTCGGCCACCTTTGCTCTCATTGATGTTTGCGGGGATCTTTCTGCTTTGGCACCACATCTATGCCGCATGTATTGCGGCCGCGTTCATGAATGCTCTGGGCCCGGTATTTCTCTACTTCGCCGGACGTTTGACGGTTGGCCGTGTGGCCGCCGCCATTGCAAGCCTGTTACTGGCATTTTCTCCATTCTTCATTGGTATATTTCCAGATAACTTTGTGAGCGATGACACGGGCAACAGCTTGCTTACTGACTCGCCTGCTCTGACTCTGGTTCTCCTCGGCTTCTGGCTGCTTCTCAGGGCGCTCCAACGGCCTACTGTGTTTCGCTTTTTTTGCGCTGGGTTTGCTTTGGCGCTTTGCATCCTGATGCGATTCGGATCCATCCCGAGCGTCGGCGTACTTTTACTGCTGCCTTTCGCCGCCCGTAGCCGTTGGAAGCCGATCATAGCCTGTATGTCTGGACTCGCGGCAGGAATGACGCCCTACCTTCTCTGGTCCAAGTGGACGTACGGTAGCTTCCTGTTCACGTTGCGAGCCGGCTGGGCGAACGTTGAAGGACCAGTAGAGCCATTCCTGTTTTTCATCCGTAACTCAGCTACAATATTTACGCCCGTAGCGGTGATTGGATTGCTACTACTGCTGGTCTCTCGACTCCCTCTTATAAGAACTATATTCCGCAGCGTCCCGGATGCACCAATACGCTCGGCCTCAAGCTTGGCTCCGCACTTAACGAAAGTGTATCTATGGCTCTGGCTACTGCTTGGTGTACTATTTTTCAGCTTGATGCCACACAAGGAACCGAGATACATCCTTCCACTCGTTCCGCCGGTGCTGCTACTGGCGAGTTCCGGATTGAGTCTCTTCACTGTGCTGTGCAGTAAGCTGCTTCGGGTTGCCGGGGCACTTGCGCTTAGCGTAATTCTCGTTCTAACGTTTCTTCCCCTGCGGTCGCGAGTGAGTGAGCCTTTCCTTAATTCAACGAGCGCGGACGAGGAACTCGCCTCTAGTTTTCTTGAGTCCGCCGTTCCTGCGAATACCTCTCTCTACATGAGCTTCAATTATCCCGCGTTTGCTTATTACTCTAATTTTCGGATTCATGAGCTATCCAGCACCGGTCCTGCCCTTTACCGCGACATGGCAGAGATTCCACCCGGAGAGGTTCTCATTGTTTATCGTGAGGCCGAGGAGCCGTCGCAGTCGGATATCGCATGGGTAGACGCGAATCCCAAGTTCAAGCGCATAGGGGACTATTCTTCCTTCGCGATCTTCCGTAGTGTTGCCGTGCCTGAACGGGTTGGTCCCTAGCTAGAGTGGTGTCTCCTAAGTTCTTGTAAGAATCAGTGGAATGCAACCGCGGATTCTTCGCTCACCACCCCCG
>CAYZVG010000231.1:0-5439 GCA_964481595.1 uncultured Occallatibacter sp.
GACCGGAACCAGGGCCGGCGGCGGGTGGAGAAGGTGCGGCCGGCGGCTCAGGCGTGGAACTGGAGCGGGAGCGCGGCATCGTTCTCGACTGCGGAGTTTGTGCAATGGCAGCAGATGCATAGCTGGCAGGCGCAGACCGGGCCACAGGCTGTTGAGGACGAGGCTCCGGAGATGGATGGGGAGTGCGCGTTTGACGGCGGCGAGGTTTTGACGGTGGAGCGGGCGCGGCGGGTGCTGGGAGTAGCATTCGGCAGCACCGCGGCAGAGATTAAAGTCGCATACCGGCAACTGGCGCGCAGGTATCATCCCGACCGTGTGGAGGGGAAAAGCGCGCAGGCCATGCAAACCGCGACGGGCAGGATGATTGCGATCAATCAAGCCTACTGTCTGCTGAGTGGGGAACGAGCGGCGGCGTAGTGTTGAGCTTCATGCTATCCCCGGTCCCCAAAAGCGAGGGACCTCCACCCCAACAGGCAAAAAGCGCCGGTTGGGGACCCCGGACCTGGGGCGCCCGCTTTTCGTGAAGGATGGGGTGCACGGAATTGATGGGAGATCGTGGGCTCTGAATAGATTGCGGCTGGATCAAAATCTCACGGTGAATTCTTAATAATACGTAACTTTAGTGGAATTGCGGATTGATCGCCAAGCGGCGAGAATTTTAGAGGAACAAAGATACATTTAAAGGTTTAGCTATGTTTTCGGCACTGTTCTCGAAACGAGCGGCGGCCACGAATAAACCTGCCGCGGTAGAGCCTGTGAACGGCGCGCGCTATGTGGCGCGTCAGCCGATTCTTGACGTTCGCGGGCGGGTTCATGCGTATGAGCTGCTCTACCGTAAAGGGACCGAGGTGGCGTTCCATGGGAACTGCGAACTGGCCGCCCGGACCGTTCTGGATAACACCGTTATTTTTGGATTGGACGCCTACACGGGCGGGGCGCTGGCGTTTGTGAATTGCACGGCGGGGACGCTGACCGAGGACTTGGTGAGCGTGTTGCCGAGCGACACGGCGGTTCTGGAACTGCTGGAAACGGTGAAACCGACGGCAGAGGTGCTTGATGTCTGCGCGAAGCTGAAGGCCCAGGGGTTCAAGTTGGCGCTGGACGATTTTGTGTGGTCGCCGGAGATGGCTCCTCTCGTGGATTTGGCCGACTACATCAAAGTGGATTTTCTTGCCAGCGACGCCGAGGCACGCAAGGATCTGTTTCGGGAGTTGAAGGGCAAGAGAGCCGTGCTGGTGGCCGAAAAGGTAGAGACGCGGCAAGAGTACCAGGTGGCCAAGCAAGAAGGGTTCACACTGTTTCAGGGGTTCTACTTTTGCCACCCGGAGCTGGTGAAGAACCGCAAGGTTCCTGCAAACCACCTTTGCCACCTGGAGATTCTGAGGCAACTGCACTCGGAGCCGGTGGACTTTGACGCGCTGGCCGACCAGGTGCGGCGCGACGAGTCACTGACTTACCGGCTGCTGCGGCTGATCAACTCCGTGGGGATGGCCGTGCGGGAAGAAGTAACGTCCGTGCACGAGGCGATGGTGCTGCTGGGAGAAAACACCTTCAGGCGCATTGCCACGCTGGCGATTGCCACCGAGCTAAACAGCAGCCAGCCTCCCGAGATTTTAAAGATGGCGATGGTGCGGGGGCGGTTCTGCGAGCTCGCGGCGGAGCCATGCGGGTTCATCGCGAACGAACAGTACCTGCTGGGAATGCTGAGCCTGTTGCCGGCAATGCTGGGGGTTCCGATGGAAGAGCTTGCGCCGGGGCTGCCGCTGCGCAAGGAGATTCGCGAGGCGCTTGAAGGTAAGGCGAACCGCGAGGGGAGCCTGCTGCAGTGGTTGAAGCTGCATGAGCGGGGCAACTGGATTGCCTGCGAAGAGATTGTGGAACAGATCGGCGTCAAGCAGGAAGAGATCAACACCTGCTATGCGGAAGCGGTGCAGTGGACGGAGAAACAGTTCCAGTTGTGCGATTGAATCGGCTCCGGGACCGATAGTTTGGTGGGAAAACACTAACGGCGGTTGCACTCGCGTGCAACTGCCGTTTGTGTTCTGGGTAGGGGAGCGGGCGTGCTTGATCTAGATTGGGGTTCGGGCTTTCCCAGGTCTGAAAATCCAGACCTGGGGCACCCAAAATACTGCGAGATTAAGCTGCCGTTTGGTTAGAAAGCGGCTACGGTTTGGCGCAGGCTGTAGGAGCTGAGCGTCTTGATGTAGTTGCCGCGGTCGAAGGGCGAGGTGTCAGGGACGGAACGGCGGCTGAGGCAGCCGCGCGTCTCGGACAGTGACGTGTACTCGCGTTTTTCGAGCCAGTAGCAGAGGTCGGAGAGCACGCGGCGGATGTGGTCGATGCCGTGAATGTGCAGGGCGGAGACCATCATGGCGACGTTGCCGCCGGCCATGATGCTCTTGAGCACATCCTCGGCGGAGTGAACGCCGCCGGTGATGCCGATGTCGATATTGAGATGGCCGAACAGGATGGCCGCCCAGTGAAGCCGCGTGAGCAGCTCGGAGGGCGTGGAGAAGTGCAGCGTGGGCCGCACTTCAAGAGCCTCGATATCGAAGTCGGGCTGGTAGAAGCGGTTGAAGAGCACGACGCCTGCTGCGCCGGCATCCTGCAGGCGCAGGGCGAGGTTGGGAATGCTGGTGAAGGAGGGCGAGAGCTTGACCGCGACCGGCACCTTGACGGCCTGGACGACGCTGGTGACCAGCGTGAGCAACTGCGCTTCCACGTCGACCGGGGACTGCTTGGCGTCAGTGGCGAGGGCGTAGGTATTCAGCTCGATGGCGCTGGCGCCGGCCTGCTCCATGTCTTTGGCGAAGCGGATCCAGCCACCGGGGGTAGCGCCGTTCAGGCTGCCCAGCACGGGAATGGCTACGGCCTCGCGGGCGCGGCGAAGATGCTCGAGATAGCCTTCGTGGGTGACGCGATAGTCACCCAGTTCAGGCAAATAGCCGAGCGACTCGGCGTAGGAGTCGGTGCCGCGCGACAGATCGTCGTCGAGGGTACCCGATTCAAGAGCCAGCTGCTCCTCAAACAAGGAGGTGAGCACGATGGCCGAAGCGCCGGCATCCTCCATGTGGCGGATGTTGTCAATGGACTCGGAGAGCGGAGTGGACGCGACCACGATCGGTCCACTCAGCTTGAGGCCAAGGTATTGCATAGAGATATCGATCATTGTTTTCCTCCGGCAGCAACTGCCGCCGCATTTTCTTCAGTCACTTCAGCCGGTGCAATGTTTGGAGTTTCGCCACGGCCAGGCATGGACGCGCGCGCGGAGTAGACGCGCCACTGGCGCTCGACGTCGTCCTGAGCCTCCTTGAGCAGATTGGCTGCCATCTCCGGGTTCCCACGAGCCAGCATCGTGTAACGTGCCTCGCGGTAAGCGTAGTCCTTAAGCCGGATGGACGGCGCTTTGGAGTCGAGCTGGAAGGGATTTTTTCCAGTATCGCGCAGCGACGGGTTGTAGCGCATGAGCGGCCAGTAGCCGGACTGCACGGCGAGCTTTTGCTGTTCGAGTCCGTGGACCAGATCGTAACCGTGAGCGATGCAGCTTGAGTACGCGATGATGAGGGACGGTCCATCGTGCGCCTCAGCCTCCTGGAAGGCCTTGACGACGTGGCTGTCGTTGCTGCCGATGGCGACCTGGGCTACGTAAACCGAACCGTAACTGACGGCTTCCATGGCGAGGTCTTTACGGCTGTTTGGCTTGCCCGCGGCAGCGAACTTGGCGACCGCGCCGCGCGGCGTGGCTTTTGACATCTGGCCGCCGGTGTTGGAGTAGACCTCAGTATCGAGGACCAGCACGTTGACGTTTTTGCCGGAGCCGAGGACGTGATCGAGACCGCCAAAGCCGATGTCGAAGGCCCATCCGTCGCCGCCCAGAATCCAGACGCTCTTGCGGACCAGATTGTCGGCGATGGCCAGCAGGTTTTGCGCATCGGAGGATGAGTTGGCGACGAGTTTCTCGCGGAGCTGCTCAACGCGTTTGCGCTGGGCGGTGATCTCCGGCTCAGTCTTCTGCGAGGCGTGCAGGATCTCGGCGACCAGTTCAACACCAATTTCGCCAGCGAGGCGCTCGACCAGCAACTCGGCAAAATCCTTTTGGTGATCGAGGCCGGTCCTGATGCCGAAGCCGAACTCGGCGTTGTCTTCAAACAGCGAGTTGGACCACGTCGGTCCACGGCCCTCGGCGTTCTTGGTGTAAGGCGTGGTGGGCAGGTTGCCGCCGTAGATGGACGAGCAGCCTGTGGCGTTGGCGATGAACAGCCGGTCGCCAAAGAGCTGTGTGAGCAGCTTGACGTAGGCGGTTTCACCGCAGCCCGCGCAGGCTCCTGAGAACTCAAAGAGCGGCTGAAGGAGTTGCAGATCTTTCACCTGGGTGTGCGAGAGTTTGGAGCGATCTACCTCGGGCAGCGACAGGAAGAAGTCCCAGTTTTCGCGCTCGGGTTCGCGGAGCGGAGCCTGGGGTGCCATGTTGATGGCCTTCTTGCTGGCATCGCTCTTGCTCTTTACCGGGCAGACTTCAACGCAAACCGCGCAGCCGGTGCAATCCTCGGGCGCTACCTGCAGGGTGTAGCGGTCCTGCTCCATGCCCTTCCACTTGGGCTTGGCCCATTGGAAGGTTGCGGGGGCGCTGGCGGCCTGCTGCTCTGAGTAAACTTTTGCGCGGATGACGGCGTGCGGGCAGACCATGACGCACTTGCCGCACTGGATGCAGAGATCCTTGTCCCAGACGGGGATGAACTGCGCGATGTTGCGCTTCTCCCACTGGGCGGTGCCGGTTGGGAAAGTGCCGCCGGCGGGAATGGCGCTGACCGGAAGCAGATCGCCCTTGCCGGCCGCGATTTGTCCCAGGACATTGCGGACGAACTCGGGCGCCTTGGATGAGATGGCGGGAACCAGATCGAACTGAGAGGACGCGGACCTGGGAAGCTCAACCTTTTCAAGATGCGCGAGCGCATGATCGACGGCGGCGAAGTTTTTGGCGACGACTGCCTCGCCCCGCTTGCCGTAGGTCTTCTTGATGGCCTTCTTGATCTGCTCGATGGCTTCATCGCGGGGCAGCACGCCGCTGATGGCGAAGAAGCAGGTCTGCATGATGGTGTTGATGCGCGTGCCCATGCCGGCATCGCGAGCCACCTTGTAGCCGTCGATGACGTAGAACTCGATCTTCTTGGTGATCATTGTCTGCTGGGTGCTCTTGGGGAGCTTGTCCCAGACTTCAGCGGCGGAGTAAGGCGAGTTGAGCAGGAAGGTTGCGCCGGGCATTGCGGCCTCAAGCACGTCCATCTTCTCAAGGAAGCTGAAGTTGTGGCAGGCGATGAAGCTGGCGCGCGTGATGAGGTAGCTGGACCGGATCGGCTTGGGCCCGAAGCGGAGGTGGGAAGTCGTCATGGAGCCGGACTTCTTGGAGTCGTAGACGAAGTAGCCCTGCGCGTAGTTGGG
>CAYZVG010000232.1:0-5425 GCA_964481595.1 uncultured Occallatibacter sp.
GCTTTCCCGGCTGCGGAAGGCCGGTCACGCGCAGAATATCTCCGTCGCCTTCGGTATCCACATCGTGTCCGGGCTGGACGTCGGCCAGCGCCTGCGGAGAATCGGGACTGGAGGGCCGATCCCACATATTCCACAGCGAACTGTCTTCCTCGCCCAATCGCCACAGGGCAAAGGTCTGCAACCCAAGCTGCCGCGCGGCGCGCATCTCATCCAGCAATGAGACCGCATCGAGAAACCAGACAACGTGGCGCTGGTTATTATCCTCGTCGATATATTCGAAGTGCGGGTTGAGCGCCTCGTAGTTCAGGTCAAGATCGGCGTCGGAGTCAGAGGCCTCCTGCCACGCTTCGGATACAGACAGATCCGTTGTATCGAGCACCTTGGGCTTGCTGTGCCTGCGGTCTTTTGGGTTGGGGATCGAAAGGGTCCAGTCGTAGCCGTAGTTACCCACGGCGCAGATGATCTTCTCTTTCGGGACTATTTTTAAGATGCGCTGCAGGTTGCCGATGAACCACGATTGGCTTGCCACCGGGCCAGGATCGCTGTTGGCCTCATGCTCGTCGTAATTCATCACCACAACGCCGTCTGAGTTGTCGGCGATGAGCTTGAGCTGGTCAGCAGGTGTGAGTGCGGCCACGTTTACATAGAGGCGCAGCCCGCGCGCGTGCATGGCCGGGTACAACTCCTGAATGAACTTGAGATAGGCAGGAACCGCATCGTCGTTCAGGCTCTCAATATCCAGCGAAAGTCCGCGGTAAACGGGATAGGAAGCGAAGAAGCGGAGAATCTGGTTGTGCAGAGAAGCGCGCTTCGCGTCGTCCTCAAGAACAGTGCCTACATCCGAATCCCATGATTGCGTGTGGGGATTGTAGTTGTTCAGGTGAGGAAAGATCTCAGTATCTTCGCGCGCCGCCTGGATGACGTGCTTTACCCGGCCCAGATCGTCAGGATCGTGCACCACGTTGCCTTCGATCACCGGATACTCGTGCAGGTTGTCGCCGGTCATGGCCATCAGCGCGCCACTGGGCACACTCACGTGGAACCACTGCGCGAACAAAATGTCGATTTGGCGGATGTGCTCTTTCAGCGAGGAGTAGCTGGCCGCGTCGTCCTGCACATAGTAGGCGGCGCGCAAACCTTCGCCGGTGTTGAAGGGAATATCCGATGGCTTGCGGTCGGTTTTTCGCCGCGCCGGGCGTTGTCCCTTGATGCCGTGCAGCAGATCTTCGCTGTCGCGCAGGGCTTTGTAGTTGTGCTTGGGGATGGGCAGCAGCAACTCGGGCAGCTGTTGCTTGCGCAGAACATTGAACAGAAATCCGATGAGGACCAGCGTGGCCACTACGACAGAGATGTCGATGATGCGGCGGAGCCGCTTCCATCGCTTGCGTTCGGGATCGGAGAAAATCTGTCGATCGGGCATGGTCTATGTTAATTATCAGCGATAGCGCCCGCGTGCACGAGCTACGCTATACAGTACGAATCGTATGGAAGCCGACCACGAGAGTCAATCCGCCGCGCCGCGCTCCGAGTCCCTGACTCGAAGCGCGATCTTTTGGCTGCCGCCGCTGGCCGCGGGGCTTGCGCTGCGGCTTTACATGCTGAAAGCTCTTTTTCAGGTCATCGGCGACTCGCTGATCTACGGCGATATGGCGAAGAACCTGCTATTGCACGGCTGTTATTGCCAAACCGTGGACAACGGCGTGCTGGCCCCCACACTCATCCGGCTGCCGGGCTATCCACTTCTATTGGCGCTTTCATTCCGCATCTTCGGAATGGAGACTTATTCTCGCGTTACGCTGATCCAGATTGCTTTGGAACTGTTGGGCTGCGTGCTGCTGGCGGAGTTCGCGGCTCGCATTGCACCGGCGCAGCTTGCAAAGGACGCGCGCCTGGCCACGCTCTGGATCGCGGTGCTTTGTCCGTTCACGGCTTCGTATGCGGCGGCTCCGCTGGCTGAAACGCCCACGCTGTTCGTGCTTGCGCTGGCGCTGTGGGCCCTGGATCGCTTTGACAGACGCCCTGCTTGGTCCTGCGCACTCTGGTTCACGTTCGCTATCACGTTTGCCGCATTGCTGCGGCCCGACGGCGTGCTGGCTGCGGCTGCGTTTGTGCCGGCGCTGCTGCCGGCAGTTTGGCGCGGCATGAAAACTGGAGCCGCGCAAGCAAAAAGGCTTGCGACGATTGCCGGCGTTTGCGCGCTGCTGGCTGCCGCGCCGTTCGCGGCCTGGACCTGGCGCAATTGGCATACCTTTCACGTTGTGGAGCCGCTTGCTCCGCGCTACGCCAACGATCCGGGACAGAATACTTACCCCGGATGGCAGAGTTGGGTAAAGACGTGGTGCCTGGACTGGGTTTCAACCTACCAGATTTACTGGGAAGTCCCCGGTGACCGGTTTGAGCTGAGCGACCTGCCCACGCGCGCCTTCGACACGCCCGCGCAGTACGCTGAGACCGCTGCCATTGCCGCGAAGTACAACGACCGCGACAAGGCGCGGGGCATTCAGCCCGACGTGGATGCGGACTTTGCTCGTCTGGCGGCGGAGCGCACTGCGGCGCATCCATGGCGTACTCACGTTTGGCTGCCGCTGGGGCGCGTGGCCGATATGTGGCTGCGGCCGCGCGTCGAAAACATCGATGTCGACATCGATTGGTGGGTTTGGGAGAATCACCACGCGGAGACGCGCTTTAGCTGGGAGTACGCCGGCTTGAATCTGCTTTATCTTGCGCTGGGCGCGGTGGGACTGTGGCTGCGGCCGCGCTTCTGGCGCGCGATGCTGGCCTACATAATTCTGCGCAGCGCGCTGCTGCTCACGGTGGAAGCGCCGGAGACGCGGTACACGCTGGAGTGCTTTCCCATGCTGTTTGCGCTGGGTGGGGTGGCGCTGAGTGCGGGCGCGCGCCAGATTGCGGCGCGCTTTACTTAACCAGCTTGGTCTGCTTGTTTGTCTTCAGCGTGAAGGCGTCTTTCGGCAATGGCTGATTGTTCTTGATATTCGAATAAATGCAGGTGCGCGCGGTGCCGTTGCCTTCATCGAATACTAACTTAAGACTCACCGCATGGTCGGTATCGAGCCAGATGGTGACCTTGCGAATTAGCTTGAGCATGTCGGGATCTTTGGCGACGAGCTCGAGCTTGTCGGTCTTTACGCCATCGATCTGCTCGGTGCCCAGGTACTTGATGTTCCACTTCTCAGCCAGCTCTTTGCCGCTGGCGCCAAAGCCGAGCAGCAGATAGCTCTCATACTTGGCGGCGTCCAGCGCGCGCTCCTCGTTGCCCGCCACATCCAGGTACAGAACCTTGCCCGCGGCATAGGTCAATTCCCGATCCGCCGGCCTGCCGTTCACTTCCTCAATATGGGCGGCCCACTGAAAGCTGTGTCCCTCGCGCTTGTAAAACTGGATACCTTTCTGCACGTCCTTGTCGTAGATGGGCTGCGTAGTCACGGCATCGAATTCAAAGTTGGTCGTCGTAGTGTGGAAGTTGGCAGCGGCAGTATCCAACCTGCTCAGTACGCCTTTCAGGTCGTCCGCAAAAGCCGTCTGGACCGGTAGCAGGGCCATCACGAGCGCGGCAGCGAGAATCGGCATTCTTGATTGCATGGTTTCCTTCTTTTTCGTCAGGTGCGGAGTGCGATCCGATACACCCTAGCGATGCGCCCAGACCTTCCACTCCAGGTTTCCCTGGGTATCCGTTTTGGTTTCCCAGCGCTCGACGAAGACCGCATCGCCGGTCACCGGCATAATGGCTTCGCGCAGCGTTTTTTTTACCACGGCCTCGGGCGCATCCAGGGGAACGCTTACATCCTGCGCGGCGACAGTAACGATCATCCCGTGACCGCCATCGCCAGTCACCTGGATGGGATGCGCAAGCGTGGAGGTGGAAGCCGGCTTGTCGCCATAGTGCCACAGATGCGGCGTGGCGAAGATGAAGATCAGGGCTAAAGTGACCATCACGTCGTAGTGAAAGCTGCCGCGCGGATAGGTCCAGTAGAAGTAGCTCTTCAGAACCTCACCTATGCTGCGATTCTTCGTTTGAGCCATTGCCCGAGTGCCGGTGGACTCCATTACAACTCCTTCACAATCCGGTCCGCTCCACCCATGTAGGGCTTCAGGGCCTGTGGAATCAGCACGCTTCCGTCGGCCTGCTGATAGTTCTCAAGAATAGCGAGCCAGGTGCGGCCTACAGCCAGGCCGCTGCCGTTCAGCGTGTGCACAAACTCGGGCTTGGCTTTGGATCCCGCCGAGCGATAGCGAATATTGGCCCGCCGCGCCTGGAAGGAATCAAAGTTGGAACACGAGGAGATTTCGCGGTAAAGCTGCTGGCCCGGTAGCCACACTTCAAGATCGAAGGTCTTGGCCGCGGAAAAGCCCGTGTCGCCGGTCGAGAGCAGCATGCGCCGGTAGGGCAGGTTGAGAGCTTCAAGTATCTCTTCTGCGTCTCGTGTGAGCCGCTCGTGCTCAGCGTCGGATTCTTCAGGCCGCGCGAACTTGACGAGTTCGACTTTCTGGAACTGATGCTGCCGGATGATGCCGCGCGTGTCTTTGCCCGCTGCGCCAGCCTCGGCGCGGAAGCAAGGCGTATATGCGGTCAGCTTGATGGGCAGCCGCGCTTCGTCGAGAATTTCGTCGCGGTAGAGATTCGTTACCGGAACTTCGGCCGTGGGAATCAGCCAATGGTCGTTGTCTTTGAACTCGCCGCGCGTGGCGGCTTCAGCGTCGGCGTCGGAGCAGCGGAACAGATCCTCAGCGAATTTGGGCAACTGGCCGGTGCCGAAGAGCGATTTGGAGTTGACCATGAACGGCGGAAGCACCTCTTTGTAGCCGTGCTTCTGCGTATGTATGTCGAGCATAAGGCCGATCAGAGCGCGTTCAAGGCGTGCGCCCGCGCCCATGTAGACGGCGAAACGTGCTCCGCTCAGCTTGGCGGCGCGCTCCAGGTCGAGAATGCCGAGCGCTTCGCCGATCTCCCAATGCGGTTTGGCTTCAAAGTCGAAGCTGCGCTTGTCGCCCCAGGTCTTCACAATCTGGTTGTCGGCCTCTGACAGGCCCGCGGGCACCTCGTCGCGCGTCAGGTTGGGAATGCGCGAGAGCGATAGACGCATTTGCTCATCGAGCGATGCGGCCGAGCGATCCAACTCGTCAAGCTTTTCCTTGAGCGAGCGGGTTTCGTCCATGATGGCCGAGGCTTCGTCGTTTTTGCCGGCCTTCTTGAGGGCACCCACCTGCTGCGAGAGGTCGTTGCGGCGAGCCTTCAATTGTTCCGATTGCGTGATTGCATCCCGCCGGTTCTGGTCGAGGGCGCGGAAATCTCCCAGCAACGCAGCCGGGTCAGCGCCGCGCGCACGCAGTTTGGCCTCAACAAGTTCAAGATTGGCGCGAACAAATCCTAGATCGAGCATTCTTCTACCAGTTTAATCGACGGCAG
>CAYZVG010000233.1:0-5387 GCA_964481595.1 uncultured Occallatibacter sp.
GAACTTCCGGCTGGGCTTTGTGCTGTTTGTGGTGGCAGGGCTAACCGATGCGCTGGATGGCGCGCTGGCACGGCTTCTCAAACAGCGCACCGTCCTGGGTGCTTACCTTGATCCGGTAGCCGACAAGCTGCTGCTGAGCACATTATTTCTGGTCCTGCTCCACGAAGGGCTGATGCCGACCACTGTGACCGTGCTGGTGTTTGGCCGGGACGTGGGAATTTTGCTGGTGTCGGCGATTCTGTACGCCGCAGTGGGGCGCAGGGAGTTCCGGCCGAGCATCTTTGGAAAAGCGAACACGGCGGCACAGGTCAGCGCCGTGGCTGCGGTGCTGCTGCACCAGCTAACGGCCGCCGGTTGGGTGGTGGCGTTCCGCACCCTTGCGCTGGACGCCACGATCGCGCTGACCGTGATCTCGGGCCTGCATTACGCGTGGACCGTTTCGCGGCGCACGCACACGGCAACGCCCAACGGCGCGGGCGCAAAGTAAGGCGGGGATTCAGGCTAAGGGCTCAGGCGTCGTCGGAGACATCCTCTGTTTCGGCTGTATCCTCGATCTCCATGTCCCGGAACTCCTCGGAATCGAAGACCTCGCCACACTCCTCGCACTCGACAAACTCAGTGTCTTCGTGCCGGGAGACGATACGAACTTTTGGATGTCTACAGACGGTCGCCATGGTCCTTGTGTCAGTTGGAGTAGATGCTCTTTCCGCCAGATTGTAGCGATGTTTTGGCCAAATTCAAACGGAATATTTGTTGAATGTTGCCTGGGTGCAAAACAATTTTCCGCGAAGGGAGCGGGAAAGCACGCCGGGAGCTTGAAATGCCGACAGAATTGGTCGTATACTGAATGCGGACCTAAGAGGTCGCATATTCATGCTGAAGCTGACCAAGAAAGCCGACTACGGATTGATCGCGCTGAAGTTTCTGGCCGAGCACCCGGAGAAGCCCGCGCTGAGCGCGAAGGATGTGGCGGATGCCTACGGCATTCCGGCGCAACTGCTGGCCAAGATTCTACAGCAACTCACAAAACATGGCCTCTTGCGCTCCCATGCCGGAATGAACGGCGGGTACGCGCTGGCCAGGGAGGCGCGCGAGATTTCGGCCTACGAGGTGATTCTCGCCATCGACGGGCCGTTTTTTATCACCTCTTGCACCAAGGGCGCCAAGTCGTGCGAACTGACGCCGAGTTGCACCATCAAGGAGCCACTGGCGCGGGTGAATGAGACCATCGCCGGGGTTTTGAAGAGCATCAGCATTCAGGATTTGGCCGAACACGAGCGCCCGCCAAGCCGAAGCGGCGCGGCGCAAGGGCTTGTGGAACTTGCCTTATAGGAACCGAAAGAACTCAACCTTTCCCCCTCCGCGCAGAGCGGAGCGCAGCAAGCAACCCGAGGATGGAGATCAGACGATGAGCAATCTCGTGAGCAATGTGGAAGTTCCGGCCGGTGTAACGCTGCCTATCTATATGGATAACCACGCCACCAGCCCGCTTGACCCGCGGGTGCTTGAGGCGATGATGCCCTACTTCACCACGAAATTTGGCAACGCGGCCAGCCGCAACCACTCCTTTGGGTGGGAGGCCGAGCAGGCGGTGGAAACAGCGCGGGAGCAGATTGCCAAGCTGATTGGCGCCACGGCCAAGGAGATTATTTTTACCTCGGGGGCCACGGAGAGCAACAACCTGGCCATCAAAGGCATTGCGGAGATGTACCGCGAGCGCGGCAACCACATCATCACGCAAGTCACCGAGCACAAGGCGGTGCTGGATACCTGCAAGCGGCTGGAGAAACACGGCTTCCGCGTGACCTATCTGCCGGTGAAGGCAGATGGACTGATCGACATGGATGACCTGAAGCGGGCCATGGACGACAAGACGATCCTGGTGAGCAT
Organism: uncultured Occallatibacter sp.; assembly: GCA_964481595.1. GTDB lineage: Bacteria > Acidobacteriota > Terriglobia > Terriglobales > Acidobacteriaceae > Telmatobacter. The sequence goes on from CAYZVG010000233.1 coordinate 1,891, forward strand.
CATGGCGGCCAACAACGAGATTGGCGTGCTGCAGCCGATCCGCGAGATTGGCAAGTTGTGCCACGAAAAGGGCGTCATCTTCCACACCGACGCGGTGCAGATTGCGGGCAAGGTTCCGTTCAATGTGATTGCCGATAACGTGGATGTGGCCTCTCTCTCGGCGCACAAGGTTTACGGACCCAAGGGCGTGGGCGCGCTGTACGTGCGGCGGCGCAACCCCAGGGTGCAGATTGCGGCGCAGATCGACGGCGGCGGCCACGAGCGGGGGATGCGCTCAGGAACGCTGAATGTGCCGGGCATTGTGGGCATGGGCAAAGCCTTCGAGATCGCCATGCAGGAGATGGACACCGAAGCGGCGTATCTGCGCGGGTTGCGCGACCGGCTGAAGGCAAAGTTTGAAGCCGAACTCGACTACGTGCATGTGAACGGCTCGTGGGAGCACAGGCTGCCGGGCAACCTGAACATGAGCTTTGTCTACGTTGAAGGCGAGTCGCTGTTGATGGGCATTAACGATGTTGCCGTTTCAAGCGGATCGGCCTGCACCTCGGCAACGCTTGAGCCCTCGTATGTGCTCAAGGCGCTGGGACTGGGCGACGATGTGGCGCACAGTTCCATCCGGTTCGGCCTGGGGCGCTTTAACACCGAGGCGGAGGTGGATTACGTGGCCGCCAAGGTAATTGAAATTGTGAAGCATCTGCGCCAGCTTTCTCCGCTCTATGAGATGGTGCAGGATGGCATCGACCTGACCAAGATTCAATGGGCGGCGCACTAAGAACAGCTTCTAGCTCCTAGCCTCTAGCTTGTGCATCTAAGTTACAGGCATTGAGGCGAAAGCTGGGAACGAATGGCTAGGAGCTAGAAGCTAGAAGCAAAGTTTTAATCGCGGCTTCCCCCGCGGAGGAGAAAAGGCAGATGGCATACAGCGATAAGGTGATTGACCACTACAACAACCCCCGCAACGTGGGGCAACTGGACAAGAGCTCAACCGAAGTGGGCACAGGCCTGGTCGGCGCTCCCGAGTGCGGCGACGTAATGCGCCTGCAGATTCGTGTAAACCCTGAGACGCAGGTGATTGAAGAAGCCAAGTTCAAGACCTTTGGCTGCGGCTCGGCGATTGCGAGTTCGTCATTGGCCACCGAGTGGATCAAGGGCCGCACGGTTGACGATGCGCTCGATATCAAGAACACCGACATTGTGAAGGAACTGTCGCTGCCGCCGGTGAAGATTCACTGTTCGGTGCTGGCCGAGGATGCGATTCGCGCGGCCATTGGCGACTGGAAGAAAAAGAATGGAGTTGCTGAAACCGCGGACGCGGTAGCGGCGGCCAAGTAAGCGACTTCCCCTTTCCTTGCGGATGCCGCGGTTCCGGAGGCCGGGACCGCGGCAGAATCGAGACAGGAAATCGGGAAGCAGAAAGGCACGGATATGTCGAACATGGTATCCATCGAATCGAAGCCGGCCGACGGCGCATTTGCGCTGCCGAAAGAGTCCGCCGCACCGCAACCGCCGGCACACGGCGTGCAGGTGACGGAGCGCGCGGTCAAGCGGATTCGCGTGGCGATGGCCAAGGAAGGCATTTCGCCCGAAGAGGGCGGACTGCGGCTGGGCGTGATGGGCGGCGGCTGCTCCGGTCTTTCTTACTCCATTAAGTTCGATACGCAACCGCGCGAGCGCGACCGGATCTTTGAGTACGACGGCGTGCGCGTGTTTGTCGATCCAAAATCGTTTCTCTATTTGAATGGCATGACGCTGGATTACGAGGAGACGCTCATGCGGCAGGGATTCAACTTTATCAATCCGAACTCCACGCGCTCCTGCGGCTGCGGTTCGTCCTTCTCTTAGTAAGTCAGCCGCTTGGAGTATTGCCATGTTTAAGGTTCTCGATTCAGCGGTTCCTGTCGCGTGTTGGGCTTGTTCGGTTGCACACAACGAATCCACATTGTTCTGTCCTCATTGCAGCAAGATCCAGCCGCCTCCGGGCGGCGATTATTTTTCAGTCTTCTCCCTTGAGCCGCGGCTCGATCTGGATTTAGCTGCTCTGGAGCACGAGTTTCACAAGCTGAGCCGCAAGCTGCATCCCGACCGCTTTGCGCGCGCCGATGACAACGAACGGCAATGGAGCCTGGCCGATACGGCGCTGCTGAACGATGCCTATCGCACCCTCAAAGATCCGCTGCGGCGAACCGAATACCTGCTGAAGCTGAACGGCGCGGAGATTGGCGAAGAGCACAGCGGCAAGGAACGCAAAGACACCTCGCGCGCGCCGGCCGATCTGCTTGAAGAGGTCTTTGACCTGAATATGCAGATTGAAGAGATGCGCATGGCCAAGCAGTCCGGTGAGTCCGATCCGAATCTTGAGGCTAGTCTGCTGCAGGCCAAGATGAAGTTCGATGGACTGCTGTCGGATGTGGATGTGGATTTGCGCAAGCAGTGGAAGGCGTGGGACGAGGGCGGCGACTCCGCCCGCAAGACGGCGCAGAATGCAATGGTGGCTCTGCTCGACAGGCGGCGCTATTTGAGCAATCTGGTTCGCGACGTAACCGAAACCCTGGGAGCTAATTAAATAGACATGGCGGAAGGACGCGTAGTCGGAATCGATCTGGGAACAACCAACTCCCTGGTCGCATATATGCAAGGCGACAAGCCGGTGGTGATTCCCGGCGTGGACGGCTCGAATCTTGTGCCCTCGGTTGTGGCGCTTGACCCGATGACCGCCGACGGACGGCCGACCGTAACGGTGGGCAACAGCGCGCGCAAGGCGCTCTTCGAGACGCCCGAGCGCGTCATCTACTCCGTGAAGCGGCTGATGGGGCGCGGGCTTGAGGAAGTTCAACAAGAGTTGAAGATGTTTCCCTTCCGGCTCGCCGGCGATACCGAGTCCAGCGAAGTTCCGCGCATTCAACTAGGCGAGATGCGGTTTACCGCGCCGGAGATTTCGGCCTACGTATTGCGCCAGCTCAAGCGCAACGCCGAGCGGTTCTTCGGCACGCCGGTCACGCAGGCGGTCATCACCGTGCCGGCGTACTTTAACGACGCGCAGCGGCAGGCCACCAAGGACGCGGGGCGCATGGCCGGCCTTGAGGTGTTGCGGCTGGTGAACGAGCCCACCGCGGCGGCGTTGGCGTATGGATTGGATCGCGCCAACACCGGAACCATCGCGGTCTACGATCTGGGCGGCGGCACCTTCGATATCTCCATTCTCAAGCTGAACGATGGAATCTTCGAGGTGCAGTCGACCAACGGCGATACGCACCTGGGCGGCGACGACATTGACAATCTGCTGCTGGCGATTGCGCTGGACGAGATTTTTGCCGAACACGGCGTGGATTTGCGCGGCAATCCTGGCGCGGTGCAGGCGGTTCGCAAAGCGGCGATCGACGCCAAGATTCGTTTGTCGGCGGAGCAGTCGGCGAGCTTCGATATCGAGCTGCCCAATGGCGACCGTTATCAGCGCGAGATTCCGCGCGCGGTGTTCGAGATGCTGATTGAGCCGGTGC
>CAYZVG010000234.1:0-5365 GCA_964481595.1 uncultured Occallatibacter sp.
CAGGGCACGCCGCAGAAGTGAGGATCTCCAGTTGTGGCAATCCGTGCTACCCCAGGTCTGAGAATCCAGACTTGGGGTAGCCATTTTCAACGCTTGAAGAAAATTGGGGCGTCCACATTCCCGATGTGAGCCGCCCCAGTTTCGCTTCAGCGTCCTGCGGTCAGAAGCCTAGCGATGCCCGCCGCCGCGAGATGCGCCGCCGCGATATCCGGGCAGGGCGCGCTCGTGGCTGGCTTCGTGAGGAGCCTGGCCGGTATGTCCCTGCCCATCGCGCGCTTCGTTGCCCTGGAAGTGATAGAAGGGCCTGTCTCCGCGCTGGGGAATCGGACCGTGGTAGCCGTTGTGCGGGTCGTAGCGGTTGTCGACATGACCGTAGAATCCGTGCGGGCCATGGAACCAGGGGCCTGCGCCGATAAAGATGCCGCCAGCGAACCAATCGGGGCCGTAGTAGCCGTAGGGAGCGCAGTCATAGGGGGCGTAGTCGAAATACCCGTAGGGGCACACGGGCGAGGGCCCGAGGTTGATGCCAACAGAGATTTGGGCGGCCTGCGCACGGTGGGCGCAACTCATGAGCAGTACAGCGAGAAACGCAAAAGCCAAAACTTTGAGACGAACCATAGATGTTCTCCTTTGAGGGAATTAGACACGGCTGCGGAAGCGTAAGTTGCTCGTTCGGCTGAAATTCATGCAGACGCATGAGGGGACCGGGCCGAACGGCTGCCGCAACGAATTATAACCGTTGATCTTTGCGGCTGATGGGCAAAATTGACCTATAAAAAGTTTGTCACATACGCCGCAACGAACAACCGCAGATCCTTCGCTCTGCTCGGGATGACAAGTCAATCTCGAAGCGACTCTTCAGACAACGCCCTAATAGAACAGATACTTTCGCCAGCGGTCGTCGCCGCGACCCAACATGCGCATGATCTGGCGGCTGGTGTGGAGCGAGAAGGGGCGCGGCTCGCGAAGCAGTGCCATGTCGTCGATCTCGTCGAGCATGCGGTTGCCTTTGCGGCGATTGCAGGCGTGACAGCAGGCGACGAGATTTTCCCAGGTGGAGTTTCCGCCACGGGAGCGGGGAATGACGTGGTCGAGGGTGAGCTCGCCGGGAGGCAGCGAGACTCCGCAATACTGGCATGTGTTGCGATCGCGCAGCAGAATGTTTTTCCGCGACAGGGCGCGGGTCTGGTGGGGGATGCGGCGGTACTCCAGCAGGCGGATGACAGAGGGCATGGCGATTATATTGCGCTGTGCGTGAAGGGTGAGCCCATGCTCCTCCTCAGTGCGCGCAACGCCCTTGAGCACCAGCACGAGCGCGCGCCGCGCTCCGCAAATGTTGATGGGCTCGTAGGACGCGTTGAGCACCAGTACCGGCATTTGGAGCATGTGCGTTGCCAGGCCGTGCTGGCTGGCCCCGTGTTCGCCGGCGGCAGCCGTGACTCTGGCAATGGATTTTTGTTTGCGCGCATGGATCATAGCTTTTCCCAAGGACATCTCTTCCCCCGTTTAAAAAGATGATTGGCCGTGCGATGAATGCCTGCTTGCTGTTTGCAGTACGGCTGCCGGCACAGCGCCGGCCAGCGGGTTGAAATCCCGATCCTCTGCATCGTTGTCGTGCAGTAAAGACTCGCGGCCGGATGCGTGGACGCGTCGAGCCCTGGCTAGCGTTGCCACCCAGACGGCCTCTGCTCCAGCCTGATGAAGGGCCTTGGCGGCAGCCCTCGCCGTTGCGCCGGTGGTAAGTATGTCGTCGACCAGCAGGATGTGCTTTTTTTGGACCGCGGCCGGATGGGAAACGGCAAAGGCTCCGCGCAGATTGATGCGGCGCATGCGCGGTGCGAGCCCTGCCTGGCTCTCGGTAGCGCGGATACGCATCAGCGTGCTGGAGGCAAGGGTGAGACGCCACTGGGGATGGCTTTTGGCCAGCGACTCGAGCGCATGGACGGCGAGCGACCGCGCCTGGTTGAAGCCGCGCTCAGCATATTTGGACTTGTGCAGCGGGATGGGGACGACCAGCAGCTCGACCGGGGCCTCATCTGCCAGTTGCGCAATCGCTTGAGCCAGCATGATTCCCAACGGGCGAGCCGCTGGGTGCAGCCGGTCATACTTCAAGGCGTGAATCGCCTCTTTCATGCGGCCGGTATAAGGCGCAAAGGAGACGGCGCGGCGAAACGGCGGCGGAGCGAGACGGCACATCCTGCACAAAGCAGATGGTTTCGGCCCGGCGAGGGCATCGACCGTATCGCCGCATTTGAAACAGACCGAGCCTGTACTGAGAGGGAATTCAGACCAGCAGGCATCGCAAATTGGAACGGGGAGTAGCTTCGGCAGAGGCGAGCCGCACAGAGAACAGGGAGCAGGAAGAAGGGCGCAGCTTAAGGCATCCATGGGACTTCGGAGCACGCGGACTACTGCGCGCCACCGCGAAGAACCTGGTGGCGGAACGTCGATCGTCAGTGAACCGGAGTCCCTGCGGAAGACGCACCTCAATTCGGCGGCGCGGGATAGTGAAGCGCCCCCTGCCCCCTATCTTTACTCAAGTAGGTTTTATAAGGCAAGCCGTGGACACGGCCAAAAGCCTCTGTAGAGGGCATAGGAAACGGATATAACCGTATTTTTATGAACGAGGAAGGGGCTGCAGATTTAAAAACCTTGCGGCCATGGCGATTTTTGATTGAGCTAGGCGGTTGGCGGGCGAGAAAGCAAACAGCGGGTGGACCTTTCGCGATACAGGTCCACCCGTCATGGTTGCCGGGTTGAGAGTGCGATAGGGCCGCTTAAAATACCCCAGCCATATAGGCTTCTGCGTGCTGAGCTTTCTCCGGCTTTGCACCGCACTCGGCCAACACAACCGGTGAGAGCGTCATCACCGGGCAGTGCGCATGCGCAAGCACTTTATAGACCACGCCATGGCGGGTGACGGCGGCAAATGCCGATGCGCCCTGCGCGCCCAGAACGAGAAGGTCGGCCTGCTGAGCGGTGCTCTGGTAGAGCAACTCCTCAGTGGGGTCGCCGGGCACAACGATTGTTTGCACCGCTATTTTTGTGCGCAGGCTGGGAGGGACCAGCATCAACAGGTCGGTTTCAATCTGGCTGAGCGATTTGCGGGAAAGAATGTCAGCGCGCTCCTGTGGCCGGATCACATGCTGCAGAACCAAACGTGCGTTGTGCTGGAGCGCGAGGTCGGCGGCAAACGCGGCCACTACGGCGCTGGGCTCATGCAGGCTGGCGGCGCAGAGAATGGTGCGGGTGCCGAAGTTGCGGTATGAGCCGTCGATTGCCTCAGGGCCAACTATAAATACGGGCACCTTGGCGGTGCGCAAAACGGCCTCAGCAACCGAGCCCACCAGCAGCTTGCCAATTGGACCGGGCGAATGGGTGCCCATAATGATGCGGTCGATCTCGCGCTCGCGGGTAAAAGCGAGAATCTGGTCGGCGGGCAACCCGGGGCGCACGACGATCTCGCAGGTAACGCCCGCATCGCGGACTTTGCGTGCCATGGGCTCGAGTAGACTTTTTTCGGCAAGCGCGGCGGCGGCGTAGTCGTAGTACCGGATGCCCGAGGTCTCGGACGCGGCCACTACCAGCGTGTCATAGACGTGAAAGAGGATGAGATTCGAGCCGAACTCCCTGGCCTGCGCAAGGGCATAAGCGAAGGCTTTTGGGTTGGCAGGGATCTCGGAGGCGAAGAGGATGGTGGAGGGCTTGCTCCACTCGGGCTTCATGACGCTTGCCATAGAAACCTCCCGTAGGTGCGGTCAAACTGTGGCAGTTTCTTAATTGATTCGGCAGTGCCGGCCCGCACATCGACAAGTGATTTAGCTCACTCTGGCGGCCAACTGCACTGGAAACATAACGGAGCCGGTCTGCGGCTCCTATCGTTCCTTGCGGCTATTAGTTCGCTGACTCCCTTGATATCGACAAGATTCTGGTCTCCTTGAACAACGTTTGTCCAGCTCGATTCGAACGCGTTGCCCGGTCTTGCACGGTAAAGTGATCTGAATCACAGCCGGGCCTTGCAAAAAAGTCGATCTTCTTAAGTGGAATCGTTGCGCGCCGAAGCGGATTTCCCCCCTCCGGCACTGAAACTTTCCGGCGCGATTCCGCAGGAGGTCCCATGCAACCGATGCACAATATTCCCGCCCGGGGCGAGATCGATTTCGATGAAACGCCGTTTCTTGCCATCTGGGAGGTTACTCAGTCTTGCGACCTGGCGTGCAAACATTGCCGCGCCGCCGCGCAACCCATTGCCCATCCCGATGAATTGACGACAGCCGAGGGCAAGGCGCTCATCGACCAGATTGCGGAGATGGGGGTTCCCATCTTCGTGTTTACCGGGGGCGACCCGATGAAGCGCAAAGACGTGTACGAACTGATCCGCTATGCCGCGGGCAAAGGCGTGCAGGTTGCGGTAACACCCAGCGCCACGCCGCTGCTCACACGCGAGGCGATCTTCAAGCTGAAAGAAGCTGGGGTGGTCCGGCTGGGAATCTCGCTGGACGGCTCGACACCTGAGATTCATGATGCGTTTCGCGGCCTGCCGGGGGCATGGGCGCGCACGGTGCAGGCGATTGAGTGGGCGAACGAGGCCGGGATTCCCATCCAGGTGCACTCGACCATCAGCCGGCACAACGTGCACGATCTGGACGGGCTTTGCGCTCTGTTTGAGAAGCTGGCGATTGTGATGTGGAATGTCTTCTTCCTGGTTCCGGTGGGACGGGGCCAGTTGGACGATCTGCTGACGGGCGAGGATTTTGAGCAGGTGTTCGGCAAGATCTACGAGCTGTCGCACCGTGTAAGCTTTCAGATCAAGACGACCGAAGCGATGCACTACCGGCGGTATCTGCTCATCAACAATCTTGAAGAGCGGAAGCTGGGCCATGGGCATCCCCATGCAGCGCGCCACGCGTATGAGGCGGGCACGCCGCAGGCCGACGCCAAGACGCGCACCATGGGCTGGGCCACGCGGCGCGTGAACGACGGCAAGGGATTTGTGTTTGTGTCGCATGTGGGCAACGTGTACCCGAGCGGCTTTCTGCCCATCCACGCGGGCAACCTGAGAGAGAAGCCGCTGGCCGACATTTATCGCAACGCGCCGATCTTTAAAGCTCTGCGGGATACGAGCAAGCTGGAAGGCAAGTGCGGCGCATGCGAGTACAAGGAGATCTGCGGTGGCTCGCGTGCGCGGGCTTACGCGGTCACCGGCGATCCGCTGGCGCAGGAGCCATGCTGTATTTACCAGCCGAAGAACTGGGACCCGGAGCTGGAACAGAAGGCCGAGAGCTTCCGCGATCCGGTGGATGCGCGGACGCTGGTGTCGCTGTAGAGCGGCGTAGTTTTGTGGTTTAGATTTGTGCTATCCCAG
>CAYZVG010000235.1:0-5353 GCA_964481595.1 uncultured Occallatibacter sp.
GGGCAATGCCCCAGGCGATGGAACGCTTGTTGGCCAGCCCGAAGACCACGGCCGTTTTACCTGACAGATCAATCATTCTTGCGTAACTCCTCCGGGTTGCTCGCCGGGTGTGAGGAAGAACGAGCCAACCATTTCAGGATATCAGCCGATAAAGGGATGGATGAAGCTCAGCCGCCCAGGTCGACCAGCGTTACATTCCCAACGGGACGGCCCAGAAAGCGCGAGCCCAGGCGCTCGAACTTCTCCACTGAATCGGTGGCAAAGCAGCGTACCTCAGTTTCGCGCGCGCTTCCCGCCTGCGGCAGGGCGGCATGGCCGTTGATCAGCTCTACCGCGGCCTGCGCCGTGGACTCGGCCGAGTCGATCACCTTTACGCCGGGCCGTACCGCGTGTTCAAACAGAGTGCGCAGCAGTGGGTAGTGTGTGCAGCCCAGAACCAGTGCATCTGCCCTCATGCCGCGCTCCGCGGCTTCGGCGCGCAGTTCGTTCAAATAGATTTCGATCACCTCGGCGGTCACCGGATGGTTGGTCCAGCCTTCTTCAACCAGCGGGACCAGCAGCGGGCAGGCCTTCTCAATTGCGCGCAGCCCGCGCGCCTGGCAGGCGGCAAGGTAGGCGTGGCTGTGGACGGTGGCGTCGGTGGCGATCACCAGCACATCGCCGGTCTTTGATGCGGCCAGAGCCGCGGTCGCGCCCGGCTCAATCACGCCCAGCACTGGGACGGAGGGCACGGCCTCCTGAATCGCATCCAGAGCCAGAGCGCTGGCCGTGTTGCAGGCGATGACCAGGAACTCCGCTCCCTGCTCGTTCACCAGAAACTGCGCGCTCTGCGCCGCGTAGCGGGCAACGGTGCGCCGCGATTTTGAGCCGTAAGGCAGTCGTGCCGAGTCGCCCAGAAACGCATAGCGGGCTTGCGGCATGCGGCCGATGAGCGCACGCAAAACAGTAAGGCCGCCGAAGCCGGAATCGAAAACGCCAATGGTGGGGGTCATGGTCTTGATAAACGCCTCAGTCTATATAAAACAAAGTTGCTTGATTCTTCTCGAACAGGATGAACAGGACGCAAGTCAGACTTCGCTCATGGATGCGCTCCATCGCTGGGCGCGGAGTCGGCGGCAATGTAGTTGCGAGTCAGGTCGGCGTGGCCGGCGAGCGTTGCGCGCGGCTGTCCATCCACAAGAAAGCGAACCTGGGTGACGGCGGCCAAATTGGCGTGCAGCGTGGAGCAAATGGAGAGCACGGTGAGGGTTTCGGCCTCAAGACCGGAGGGGTGGCTTGCAACAAATGCCGAAGTCAGATTGACGACCGCAAGCTGGTCTCCGCCGGGCGCATTGTTGGCGGTGCTGGAGCCGGGCGTGGCGGCACTGGAGGCTTCGGCATTGGGCGCAGCAGCGCTGGAACCAGTCGCTGCTGCATCGGCGGGAACAGGCAGCAGGAAGACTCCAGTAATCGAGGCTGCGCCCCCCGGTACCGGATGCGTGGAGTTGGGCGCGGCATACAGATCGAGCAGCTTGCCGAGGATGGCCTTGGCGCGCGCATTCGTGCTCTGCGGCAAAGGCAAAGTGAGCGTCTGCCGCACCAGCGAGTTTTCCCGATCGTTGGCCACCAGGAATGTTGTCTCAATGGGCGGAGCGATTGCGGGCGCGGGCAGTGGTGCGGAGTCCTCGCCTTGCAGGCGGCGCTGGTGTGCGCGATCGAGCAATTGCCACAGCACCACGCCCATCACCGCCGAGGCGATCAGCAGCGTGAAGAAAAGCACGGTCTGGTAGCGGGGGATCATGGCTGCGCCCCGGGGGAGGAGTCATTGTCGCGCCACGCCGTTGAGCGCCACTCGAGAACCGCGGCGGCCAGAGCCTGCGCAATCTGAGCCTGATACTGCGGATCGTCGAGGGAACTGGCCTGCGCCTGATTGCTGGTCTGGTCTTGATCGGAGGCGGCCTTCGGCGCAATTTCAATGGCAACCGCCGGACAGGTCATGCTGTCGACCGCGGGCAGGCCAGTGCGGCCAAGCGTAACCGCGATGCCGGCATGGGTTAGCGCCGAGTTCACGACTCCGGCCAGTGCCAGACTGCGCGTGATCCATGCGGCCTGCGCCGTTTTCCAGGGCGTCAGGCGGGCGGGATCGGCCGGCGTCAGTGACGAGGTATAGATGTGCACGCCAGATCCAACCTGCGTGGCATGGAGGCTGATGCATGCCGCAGCGTTGGCGTGGTTGGCAATCTCTGCGCGGCGGTTATTGTCCACGGCCGTGTCCGACTCCCGCGTGGTGACCACGGCAATGCCGCGTGCGCCCAGGAGCGAACGCAGCCGAACGCTCAGCGCCAAAGTGTAGGCCTTTTCTGCTTGCGTCTGTCCTGGCTGAGTTGCCAGTGAACCTCCCGCATCGCTGCCGCCGTGTGCCGCATCCAGAACCACCACAAAGCGTGTGGCTGGCGCAGAAGAAGCGGGCCCCGAAGACGCGGGTGAAGGCGGGGCCTGGGCGTGGATGGTCGCAGTGCCTGCAAAAAGCGCAATCAGGACGAGAGCAAAAGAACAAATGCGAGCCTTGCGCGTCTCCACCCTTCCATCCCACATGAGCAAACCTGCCTGTGGGCTGGAAGGGTGGATCGTCCGATTCGGCTTCCGCTTACTCAAGGGCATAGATGGCAAGGCCGCTCAACAGCTTGGGGAAAAAGTCGGTCGACTTCTGGGGCATCACGTCGCCGGCGAAGGCAACTTCACGCAACTGCTCCATGGTGACCGGGTTGGTAAGGAAGGTGACGTCGGCTTCGCCGCGATGCACCTGGTCCACAGCTTCGGAGGCGTCGCGCAGGTAGCGGATGTTTGTCTGCTCGCGCACCTTCTCTTCATCCAGGTCAAGCAGGCGGCCCAGAATAATGGAGTGCAGATGAGTCAGGTCAAGGTTGCGCTGCCGCTCGGGCACGCTGGCAAGTGCCGAATCGATGGCATCAACTTTGGACCGCAGCAGAAAGCTGCCCGCGCGCGTGACGGCCACAAAGGCATTGCCTTGCTGCGCGCCCAGCGTCTGCATGTACGCAGCGGCATCGGCGTCCGCGAGCTTTTCGACGGTAAAGAAGGCCTCCGCCGCGCTTACAAACGCCGCGGGATCGAACTTGTCGAGACTATGCACCACGCGGTGCGTAGGCAGAATCACCAACCCGTCTGAATCCATGTTGACGAAGGTCATCATCACAGCGGCCTCGGGGTAAGCGGGCTGCGGTAACTGCGAGGTGTTCGACTCGGTTTGCGCCGCCTGTGCGGGCGCGTACTGCTTGGAGTAGTTGAGCGCGGTCTCGTAGCGATGGTGCCCGTCGGCGATGATGAGCTTCTTGTCGCTCATCGCCGTTGCCAGCAGGCGGATCACTGCCGGATCGCTGATGCGCCAGATGCGGTGCAGCACGCCGTACTCGTCGGTCACTTCGCCTTCGGCCGCGCCCAGGCCCTCGTAGAGAGTCTTCTCCACGCTTCCGGCGGGGTCGGAGTAGAGCATAAAAATCTGCCCAAAGTGGGCGCGCGTCGCCTTCAGCAGGTTCAGCCGGTCGCTCTTTGGCTTTGAGAGGGTTTGCTCGTGGCGAAACACCACCTGGTCGGCATAATCCTGCAGCTTGCCCAGCGCGATAAAGCCGCGCCGCTCCTTCACAATGTCGGTTCCGGGAACCTTAAATCGCTGCGCGTAGGCAAAGACGCAGGGGTCCTTCTCCTGCATCAGCACGCCCTGCTCGCGCCACGCTTTAAAGTCGCGGGCGGCGCGCGAGTAGACGTTTTCGCCGCGTTCGGCATCGAATAGCTCAGGCAGCCCCAGAATAATGCGCACCAGGTTGAACGGACTGCGCTGGTAATAGGCCTGCTGCATGGCAGGGGAGATCTTGTCGTAGGGCTGAGTTACGGCATCTTCAAGGCGGACTGCAGAGGGATTGTACCGCCAGGCGCGAAACGGATAAATGCGGGCCATGTGCAGGGGCTTACTCCGGTTGGATTTGATTGGATTTGCGTGCTTGTTTTCCGCGTTGAACGACCGAGGCAAACGGGCACGCTTAGGTCATTTTCTTGAAGGGCGTACTCCCCCATGATTCGGCGGAAGGCAGTTGCTTTGAGGGGCCGCGACGGCCTGGGCCTGTGCATTCGAGCTACGGCAGTTCAAAAAAATGTTCCAAGCTCGATTGTATCCCACAGGCTCGGCGCAACTGGATCAATAGCCGGGGTGTAAGCCTCGGCACTACCGGGCCATATCGGGCATCGCTTTCATCGGGTCCAAAAAGGTGACAAAGCCGCAACACCAGACGAGGATAGATCGTGATAATATCGCCTCCAATCTTCAGGTGACGGGAACAATGGTCGAGCAATCCCCTCAGCACTTCGAGAGAAACTGGAAAGGCAGCCCGTTGCCGCGCTCCGTCCGGGCGTGGCTGCGCACGGCAGGTTGCGTGAGCCTGGCTATGGCGCTCTTGCTGGTGCGCGCCCAGGCGCAGGACGACCAGCTCAATAAAGTGCATATTCAACCGCCTGGCGGCTCTGAACCGGCCGACCAGAGCGCTCCCAAAGGGGCTGAAGCGCCGGCTGAATCGGGGCCGAACGCGCTAAAAATCCATCCCGGCTCGTTCATCCGCATGAATGTGGACCTGGTGCTGGTGCCGGTCACGGTCACCGATCCCATGAACCGGCTGGTCACGGGGCTGGAAAAGAGCGATTTTCAGGTCTACGAGAACAGCAAGGAGCAGGAGATCCGCTCCTTCGCCAGCGAGGATGCGCCGGTTTCCATCGGCATCATCTTCGACCTTTCCGGTTCCATGTCGTCTAAGCTGACGCGGGCGCGCGAGGCGATTCTGCAGTTCATCAAGACAGCGAATCCCCAGGACGAGTTCTTCGTGATCGGCTTCAACGACCGGCCAGAATTGATAGAGGACTTCACCAGTTCGGTTGAGGATATTCAGGCCCGGCTGGCAACGGTGCGCAGCGAACACCGCACTGCGCTGCTTGACGCCATTTATTTCGGCGTGCAGAAGATGCGCGATGCGCACTACGATCGCAGGGCGCTTCTGGTGGTCTCGGACGGCGGCGACAATCGCTCACGCTATACCGAAGGCGAAGTGAGGGCAGAGGTGCGCGAGGCCGACGTTCAGATTTATTCCATAGGAGTCTTCGATGCGGCCGCGCCCACTCCCGAAGAGCGCACCGGCCCGCAGTTGCTCGACGATATCAGCGAGGTGACCGGCGGACGGCTGTTCCGGGTAGACGACGTGGACGAGATGAGCGACATTGCCGAGAAGATTTCTACCGAACTGCGCAACCAATATGTGATCGGCTACCGGCCCAAGGACCTGACCCGCGACGGCAAGTGGCGTAAAGTGAAGGT
>CAYZVG010000236.1:0-5350 GCA_964481595.1 uncultured Occallatibacter sp.
CATCTCTTCGTAGTAGTAGAGGGTCATCACCAGCCGCTCGCGGTCGGGCAGGTGCGCAATGGCGTCCGACAAACGCTCTTCGAGTTCGCCGCGGAGACAACGAAAAAGCGGGTCCTCGTCGGGACGGCCGGGCACATAGGCCAGTTCCTCCTCGCCCGAGTCTTCGTTTCGTTCCATGTGCAGCGTGCCAATCTCCAGGCCCTTCAGGTCGCCGAGCAGCTGCTGGTAGTCGTCGAGCGAGACTCCCATCTCGGCGGCGACCTCGCCCTCGCCCGGCGCGTGGCCGATGCGCGCGGTCAGCACACGGATGGCTTCTTCGACAGCGCGGCCCTTGCGGCGCAGATCGCGCGGGCTCCAGTCAAGCGTCCGCAGACTGTCCAGGATCGCGCCCCGGATGCGGAACTGGGCGTAGCTGCGGAACTGCACCTTCTTGTCCGGATCGAACTTTTGGAAGGCGTCCATCAGGCCGACGATGCCGGCCGAGACCAGATCCTCGATGTCGACGTGCTGCGGCAGGCGCTCATGGATGCGGCGGGCAAGGAAGCGAACGATGGGCAGGTGTTCGAGCAGCACACGCTCCTGCTCGCCGGTCAGCATGGGCGCGGCCGTTACCGGCGGATAGCCGTCCACTGACGCGCCACGCCGCGCCCTGCCCTGTTTGCCTGCCAATGCCGCCGATCCCATATCCATCCTGGCCCTCCCCGTCAGTTCTTCCGCCATCGCCCGCCCCCGTCCTGCCCCCAGAAGAAATCAGCGCACCGTGGCTACCGGACGCAGCCGGATCTCGGCCGGCACCTCGCCCGCAGAGACCACCGACAAGCGCGGCAAAACCGGTTCGAGCCAGCGCTTGAGGTGATAGCGGGCCGGACTAGGGCAAAGGAGCACGGGCAGTGCCGCCGGAGATACGTTGCCGATAAGTTGTCTCAAAGAATCGGTAAGACGGCGCAACAGCGGAACGCCGCTAGGGTTTGCCGCCGCCAGCAGCCGGTTGCCGGTCTCGGGCGAGAATGTCGATAGAATCTCCTCTTCAAGCGCCGCATCCAACAGCAGCACCGGCAGTTGCCCGTCTCCATCCAGCAGCGGCTGCACCAGCCTCCGGCCCAGCACCTGCCGCGCGGCCTCGACCAGGGCCACCGTGCTCTTGTTGACGGGAGCCGTTTCAAGCAGCGCTTCGAGAACCGCGCCCAGGTCGCGGATCGAAACCCGCTCGCGCAAGAGTTGCTCCAGGACCCGGCCTACCTCGCCCAGAGTCAGTAACTTCGGCACCAGTTCTTCCAGCAGCTTGGGATGGCTCTCGTTGAGCGAGTCGAGCAGCCGCTTGATCTCGGCCCGGCCCAGAAGCTCCCAGGCATGGCGGCGGATCAGTTCGCCCAGGTGCGTCGTGACCACAGTGGTCGCATCCACCACCGAATACCCGGCGGCGATCGCCTGATCCTCAAGCGCCGGCGCAATCCAGACAGCAGGCACGCCGAAGGCCGGTTCGCGGGTCTCCTTGCCGGCCAGGGGACGGCGGCCGGCTTCGCCCGAGACGGCCAGCAGATTGGCGCCCTCGGTCTGCCAGCGGCCAATCTCCATGCCGCGCAGCGAGAACAGGTACTCGCGGGGCCTCAGGCGGAGGTTGTCGGAGATATGCACGGGAGGAACCAGGAACCCCATCTCGGCGGAGAGATGACGGCGCAGCGAACGGACCTTGTTCAGCAACTGCCCGCCCTGCTTCTCGTCGACCAGCGGAATCAGCTGGAAGCCGATCTCCAGGGTCAGATCTTCAAGCTTGAGCAGGCCGGCCAAGTCGGCGGCCTGCCCGGCGGCATCGGATTTCTTCTTCTCGGGAGCAACGGCTTCGACGGCCCGCAGAGCGGCAGCGGATGCCGACAAACGGCGCGCGCCCCAGTAGAGGCCGCCGGCCACGGTGAGAAACGCAAACTTGGGCAGTCCGGGGATCAGGCACATTGCTCCCGAGACCAGGCTGGCGAGATAAAGCGTCGCCGGCCGCGCCAGTAGCTGCTGCCGGATCTCGCCGCCCAACATGCCGGAGGAGTTGGCGCGGGTCAGCGTGATGCCGCCGGCCACCGAGACCAGCAGCGAAGGGATCAGCGTCACCAGGCCGTCGCCGACCGTCAGCACCGTATAGGTGCGAGCCGCCTCGGCCAGGTCGATTCCTTGCTGCAGGGTGCCGATCAGCAGACCCGCGATGATGTTGATGGCCGTGATCAGAATGGTGGCCAGCGAGTCGCGCTGGTTGAAGCGCGCGGCTCCGTCCATGGCCCCGTAGAACTCGGCCTCGCGGGCGATGGCCTGACGGCGCCGGCGCGCCTCGGCCTCGTCAATTAGCCCGGCGTTCATGTCCGCGTCGATGGCCATCTGCTTGCCCGGCAGAGCGTCGAGAGTGAACCGCGCCGTCACCTCGGCGGTGCGCACGGCTCCGTGCGACACCACCAGGAATTGAATGGCGACCAGGGCCAGGAACAGCACAAATCCGACAACGTAATTGCCGCCCACGACAAACTGCCCGAAGGCCTCGATCACCCGCCCTGCGGCGGCGGTTCCCTCCGAGCCGTGCAACAGGATGCGGCGGCTGGAGGCGATGTTCAGCGACAGGCGGAAGAGCGTGAGCAGCAGCAACAGAGTGGGAAAGACCGAGAGCTCGACGGCGCGGCGGATCTGAATTGCAGAAAGAAACACAATGATCGACGCGGCCATCGACAAGGCCAGCAGAAAGTCCAGCGCCGCGGCCGGAAGAGGAATCAGCATCACGAAGATGACGCTGATTGCGGCCAGCGGCAACACATACTCGCGCAACCGCTGCCAGATGGATTGCGCGGGCAGAGTGTTTGCAGCCAATGCGGTCGAACTCATTCGGGACCTCCTCGATCGGGTGGAACGCCGCCGGCCTCGGGCATTTGGCCAGGTCGGCTTCGGCGGGCTGCCTCGCTCACGCGGGCTGCTTCGCTTGCGCGCGCCGCCTGCTGGCTGGCGCGGGCCTGGGCTTCGCGGGCGCGGCGCTCGCGCATCTCCGTCTCCACGCGCTGCCGGTAGAGGTAAGCAAGAATCGCGGCCACGGCGGCGTAGAGATCGACCGGAATGGTCTGACCGACCTCGACGTGGCGATAAAGCGAGCGGGCCAGCGGCGGGTTTTCGACGATCGGCACCCCTGCCCAGCGCGCCTCTGCCTTGATCTCCTCGGCCAGCAGGTTGCGGCCCTTGGCCAGCACCTTGGGAGCTTCCATGGTGGCGAAGTCGAAGCCCAGAGCGATGGCGTAGTGCGTGGGATTGGTCAGCACCACGGCAGCCTTCGATACGTCGGCCTTCACGCGGCGGCGGCGCATCTGCCGCTGCAGGCTGCGGATACGGCTGCGAATCTGGGGACTGCCCTCGGTCTCCTTGTGCTCGTCGCGCATGTCCTGCTTGCTCATCTTCAGGCGCGACTCGCGCGATTGCCATTCGACCAGAAAGTCCACAGCCGACCAGCCGAACAGGAGCCAGGCGGCGGCCAGCAACAGCCCATACACATCCGAGCCGAGATTCTCCAGCCGCACGATCGAGAAGGGTGGAATCGACATCTGCCGGGCGATGCGCTGGACGGCGAAGACGGCAAGCAGTGCGGCGGGGATCAGCGATTTGCCCATCCGGGCGGCGGCGCGCAGCGAGGACAGGTTTTTGATATTCGAGATGGGATTGATGCGCTCCGGCTTGAAACCGATGGCGCCGGCATACACGTTGACTCCGCCGGTTTGCAGCACGCCAGCGCCGAGCGCGGCCGCCGCTACGGCAACCATCACCGTGGCCGGCGCGGCCAGCACCGAGAGGACAAGCCTGCGCAGCGCAATCATGGTCGGTTCAAGCTGAGACGGCTCCCAGTGCGAGGAAGCTCCCAGCGCCAGAAACCCCGTGAACGTGCTGCGCCAGGAGACCAGGATGCGCTCGCCGAGCGCGCCCAGCACCGTTACCCCGGCCAGCGTACCGGCCGCCGCCGACAGCTCGCGGCTGTGCAGAATGTCGCCTTCGCGGCGCGCCTTGTCGCGGCGATGCTGCGAGGCCTGTTCGGTGCGCTCTCCGGGCATTGGCTATCTCCCCATCGCCTGCGCCGCGGCCGGAACCGCGATCAGCCGTTCGGCCAGATCGAGCAGTCCGGCGAAGCGCGCCTCGACGAACCGCGGCCAGAGAGCCAGGGAACCCATGAGGATCAGGAATCCGGCAATAGTCTTGAGCGGCACGGTCAGGTTCATCACCGGCAGCTGCGGACTGAGCTTGCCCAAAAGGGCCACGGCGACCTCGACCAGCAGCGTCGCCGCCAGCACCGGCGCGGCCAGCTCGACAGCGGCCAGAAAGATGCCTCCGGCGGCGCGCACAATGGCCATCGCCGCCGTGGGAGCAAGGGTGAATCCGCCCAGCGGCACCACGCTGAAGCTGCGCACCACCGAAGCCAAGAGAATGCGATCCAGGCCAGCGGCGATGATCACCAGAGTTCCCATCAACTGAAAAAGCTCGCCCAAGAGCGGCGTCTGGATGGGCGATGCCGGGTCCATCAGGTTGACCAGCGAAAAGCTGAACTGCAGTCCGGCGATCTGGCCGGCAAACAGCAGCATCTCGTTCATCAGCGCCAGCGTGAGCCCGTAGACCAGCCCCACGGCCAGCTCGCCCAATAGGGGAGCAAAGCCGATCGAGACCCGCGCTCCGGGCAGCGAAGCCACCAGCGGCGCCAGAAGATAGGCCATGGCGCCCACAAACACCGCCTTGGTGCGTATGGGAAGCGCCGTCGAAGACAGGAACGGAGCAAAGACCACCACGCCGCTGACTCGAACCAGAGCCAGCGTCATCGCGCTTAAAAATGTTGTCCAGTCCGTCATTCTCCTCAGCTCTCAGCTTTCGACCTACGCTTCGTTGTCTATCTTTCGCACTCTCTTCCGCATTCCGTTTGTTCTTTCGGTGCCCCATCTGAGAGCTGAAAGCTGTTCTTCTCAGCCCAGAAAGCGGTGAAAATCGCTCAGCAGCAAGCGCGTGTAGTTCGCCATCCGCTCAAGAAACCACGGCATGCCCACCAGCAGAATCAGAGCCACCGCGCCCAGGCGCGGAACCGAGGTCAGCGATTGCTCCTGCAGGCTGGTCAAGGTCTGCACCAGACTGAGGAGAAAGCTCAGAACGGCGGCGGCAATCAGCACCGGCGCAGCCAGAATCAGGGATTCTTTCAGCAGTTGGCGCATCAGTTCGGCAACCAGGTCGGGCGTCATCGGCAATCTTCCTTAAAAACTCTTCATCAACGAGCCGGCCAGCAGATTCCAGCCGTCGACCATGACGAACAGCAGGATCTTCAACGGCGTGGAGACGACAACCGGCGGCAGCTGGAACATGC
>CAYZVG010000237.1:0-5311 GCA_964481595.1 uncultured Occallatibacter sp.
GGCGGTCGCCGATAATCAGTTCGCGCTGGCCGCGGCCAATCGGAATCATCGAGTCGATAGCCTTCAGTCCGGTGGCCATCGGCTCGCGTACGCCCTGGCGGTCGATGATGCCCGGCGCCAGCCGTTCCACGGGAAGGGTAGTGGTCGAGGCTAGGGGGCCCTTGTCGTCAATCGGCATGCCCAGCGCGTTCACGACGCGGCCAATCAGGCCTTCGCCCACCGGCACTGAAAGAATCTTGCCCGTGCGCTTAACTTCGTTGCCTTCGCTCAGTTCGGTGTACTCGCCCAGAACCACGGCGCCCACCTGGTCTTCTTCGAGCGACAACGCCAGTCCGGCAATGCCATGCGGAAAGCTCAGCAGCTCGCCGGCCATCACCTTGTCCAGCCCGTGAATGCGGGCGATGCCGTCGCCCAGTGAAGTGATGGTTCCGACTTCGTCCACCTGGACCTTTGAGTCGTAGTTCGCGATCTGTTCGCGTAGAAGCTGCGTAATCTCGTCTGCTTTAATCTGAGCCATTGCGTCCTTTGGAGGGGGTCGGGGTTCTCCGATCAGGGGTTTGCTTGCTTCTCACCCGCTTATCGAGTTAACCAGCCGGCCTTCTCCTTCCTCCCGTTCCGAATCTCAATCGAAAAAACTGTTTGGGTCCTAAGGTATTTCTGATCCCTGTTCCCTAATCCCTGTTCCCTGATTCTCGTTCCCGGCTTCAGCCGGCAATCAATGCTTCCTTCAGCCGGTCAAGCCGACCACGTACCGAACCGTCATATACCGTCGAGCCAATCCGCACCACTGTGCCGCCCAGGATCGATGCGTCCAGCGCAAAGGTTGCCTCAATCCGGGTTCCGGCCAGCTTGGCCACCTCGGCCACCAGCGCCTCTTGTTCCTTTTTGTCCAGTGCGCGCGCGGTCGTAATCTCTGCCGGGCTAATGCCCATCTGCTGCTGCAGCAGGCTGCGGTAGGCCTCGGCCACTTCACTCACGTGCGCAATGCGATCGTGCGAAATCAGCACCGCGATCAGGTTGCGCAGCTCTTTCTGCATGCCCAGCCGGGCGTTCAGCTTGTCCAGGAAGGCGACCTTGTCGGCGGTCGCAACGGCCGGGTTTTCAAAGTAGTTGCGCAGCTCTGCGCTGCCTTTCCATGTTGAAAGAAAATCGGTCAGCTTCAGGTCGATCGCCGCGGCGTCCAGCTTGGCATCTCGAACCACATCGGCAAAGGCGCCGGCATAACGGGAAACGAAGGCGGCCATTTAGTTCTGCCCTCCCTTCGCGCCGGTGGCGGCAACACCGCCGATAAAGTCGGCGATCAGGGCGCGATCGGTCTCAGGCGTAAGCACCAGTTGTTTGGCGGCCTGCTCCACGGCCAGCTCGGCGGCAAAGAGGCGCAGGCTGCGCCGCGCCTGTGCGGCGGCCACGTCAAGCTCCTGCTCGGCAGCCTCCACAATGCGCGCGCTCTCTTCGGCCAGCGACGCCTTGATGCGCTTTTCGTCGTCCAGGCTCTCCTGCTCAACCTGTGTGCGGAACTTCTTGATCTCGTCGTCGAGGCCGGCCAGCTTGGCTTCCACCGCGCTTAGCCGGGCCTTGGCGTCGGCTGTAGCCGCGCGGGCTTCTTTCAGGCTCTGGCTCAGCGTCTCGGTGCGCTTGTGGAAGACCTTGGGCAGCACCTTCACAACGGGAATGCCCACCAGCAGCACGATGATTCCAAAGTTGATGAACTGGAATATGTTCGACGCGGTTTCCTGGCTCAGGCTAAAGGTGCGGGCAGCCCACTTCACCATCGGCCCTTCCAGAAGGAAGGCTTTGTTCTGTTCTTCCTGCGATTTTTTGGCTTCAGGCGCGGCAGCGGTTTGCGCGGCAGGCGCTTGCGCGGCGGGGGCCGAGGCCTCTTGCGCGGCGAGAGTGCGCGGTGCGGCTGCCAGCCCGGCCGTGAGAACAACGGCCATCAAAAAAGCGGAGATGCCTGAAAAAGTGCGAGACGGCGAAGTCGAGACTGAAACCTTCAAGCTGAAAAAAGAATTGTTCAACGGGTACCCCCGGCGCCCACCGGCAGCACGGCGCGCACCACCTGGCCGGCCAGTTCGCTGGCCGAGCTCTGGATCGAGATCCGAGCGGTTTCGGCTTCGGCTTCAATGGCGGCCTTGGCTTTGCCCGCCTTCTCATGCGCGGCTTTGCGGGCAGCGTCCAAAGTTGTGTCGCGTTCCGCGTTCCACTGCTGCACGCGCTGCTCGCGAACCTTGTACGCCTCGGCGCGGGCCTGGCGCAGTTTGCTGGCGTAGTCGGCCGCGCGCGCCTCGGCTTCCGCAATCGCCTTCTGCGCGTCTTCCACGGCGCCTTCGGTCAGCGCCCGGCGCTGCTTCAGCACGTCGCTCAGCGGCCCCTGCACCAGAAAATGGTAGGCCACCACAAGCAGCACAAAAAGCAGCGTCGTCGGAATCGAGCCGACGAACATATCTCCGAGTTCTTTCAGAATTAATTGCATGATTTACCGGTTGCTCCGGCAGTCAGAATAAGGCTTTCCTGAGAGCGATTTATCTGGATGAATCACACCTTTTTTATCAGGGCAGGCTGCTCAAGTCAACGCTCAGCGGGCTGAATCGAGAGGTCCTGTGACAGCAGTCACCGAAACGGGCGTTGGTGCAAAAATAGAACTTGCTTTCGGTTGAAACAAGCCTAAACTAAACATATCACCTAGACCCGGTCCAGGGTCCAGCGGGCAGCCGGTTTCGGGAATCTTCCACTCCTCATTCCGGCATGCCCGCCTACTTGTTTAATAGCAGCTTCTAGCTTCTAGCTTCTAGCCCGTCTTCGTTTCAGCTTGGATGGTTGCCTAAGCGATCCGATGTGTTGGGACCAATCTTCAGGACTGTCCTCGATGTTCCGCAACTCAAACTGCAGTTTTCAGGCAAGCGCCATGAAGCACAGGTGTTTTTCACGCACAAAATAGCTAGAAGCTAGCAGCTAGAAGCTGCTCTTCCCCGTCAACAGCCCTTGCGCGCGCAGCCAATTCTCCAAGAGTGCCGGCCACTGGTCCAGTGTGGGATCGCCTCCGCCCAAGCCCGTTCCATGCGGCCCCTTGGCAAACACGTGCATCTCCGACACCACCCCGGCCTTGATCAACGCCTCGTAAAAGCGCATCGACTGCTCAATCGGAACCGTCTCGTCGGTAAACGTGTGATAAATGAACGTGGGCGGCGTGTCTTTGGTGACGAACAGCGCCGGCGTGTAGGCTGCCTCGAGCGCCGGGCATTTGTCCATCAGGTTAAACAGCTTGCAGTAGCTCAGGTGCGCGGTGTCGCTGGTTACGGCGCCCAGCCACGGGTAGCCAAGCACCAGGTAGTCGGGCCGGCTCGGCACGCGGTCAATCGGGTCCTCCGCATCGGGATTGCCCGGCACAGGCTGCGTTGCCGCCAGCGCCGCCAGGTGTCCCCCGGCCGAGAAGCCGATGATGACAATGCGGTTGGGGTCCAAGTGGTAGTCACGCGCCCGCGCCCTTACCAGTTGCACCGCCCGCCGCGCATCCAGCAGCGGCACTGGCAGCACGTACCCATGCGAGGTCAGCCGGTAGCTCAAAACAAAGGCGCGAAAGCCGCGCGCCGTAAACCAGTCGGCCACCTCGCGGCCCTCGAGATCGGCTGCCAGGCCAAGGTAAGCTCCGCCCGGCAGCACAATCACCGCCGACCCGTTCGTCTTCCCCGCCCGCGGCGCAAGAATCGTGAGCGTAGGAATGTCGTCGCAGCTCTTGCCCTTGGCCTCTGGCGCGTCGTTCGCCCACAGCCGGATCGTCTGGATGTTCAGAAATGCGTTGTCGTTGCCGGCCGTGGCGCAGTTGGTCCCCTGCGCGTTCAGCGCCGCGCAGCCCAATATCCCGGTTGCGATCAGTGCGAGAATCGCCCTCATTCGTTTGCCTCCCTAGCTTCGGGACAAATTATAAGGGCTAAATGCAGCTGTCAGCTCTCAGCCGTCAGCTTTCAGCTTTTGGCGAGTCGGCAAGTCAGCAAGTTAGCAAGTCGGCAAGTTAGCAGGTTAGCCCGCGCTGGCGCGCGGCTCGCGAGTTAGCGGTGTTGGTGGAGTCAGCGAACTGGCAGGTTGGTGTAGGGGGAGGGTATTTTATCTCTCCGTGGAACGGCGAGGCCGACGGATGGCTGAAAGCTGACGGCTGAAAGCTGAAAGCTAGGAGCTAGCAGCTGCCTTACCCCATTCGCAAAGCCGCATGTCCTGCGCACGTGTCTTCCGCCTGCCTGGTCAGTGTCTCTGCCAGCGCCACGCCATACCGCGCAAAGTAGTAGGCCGCCCCATGCACACGCTCCTGCAAATGCCCATCCGGGTAAAGCGCATTCATCAGCGATTCCGCGTGGCGCGTGTAGCTGGTCTCGCGCTGCATTTGAAAGTTTGCAGCCAGCGTGCGCAGCCGGTTCATCTGGTAGCGGATCTTGCCCGCCGCCGTCTCTGCCGATTGTCCCATCCCCTTGTCCTCGGCCTGCATCCAGCCCACCAGCGCGTCCAGTTCCTGCTCAAGCGCGTCGCTGGCCGCCGCCAGCTTCTGCTTGGTCTCCGCCGGCATCGATTGCTCCGCCAGCCTCTGCGCCAGAGTGGCCTGAGTCTCCGTAAATAGCTGATCGAGCGAAAGCCCATGGCGATCAAGCAGTTTGGCAATCCCCGGCTCAATCAGCGTGGCAAACAGCCTTGGCTGGGCTAGTGTCTGTCGTCCAAGAATCCGTTCGTACAGCACGCCAGACTGCGCAAAGTACGCAATCTCCGCCGGTCCGCCAATCACCAGCGACGTCGACAGCAAAGAGTCCTGGAACACCGGGCGCAGCAGGGCCGAGGGCGAAATCCGCTCCGGCTCGCTCTCCAGAATCCCCACCAAATCCGCCGTCGAGTAGCTCCGTGCGGCCGCCTGCCACAAGCCTCCGGGCTCAGCCGCCGTCGGCACGGTGCGCTTCAGCGCAACCCGCGCTCCTGTAACTTCGTCCAGCAAAAACAGCAGGCTGTTCTGCTCGCCCACGGCCACCTGCGCGTGGTAGCCTGCTGCTTCCAGTTGCCCATTGCGCTCAAACAGCGCGCTGTGCAGCTCGTCGGCCCGCTCCAGCGCCGCCCGCAACACCGGCGCTCCCAGCCGATGAAACTCTCTCCCGCTCGCGTCCAGCGTCAACAGCCCCTGCGCGGCAAACATCGTTCTGTAGAAATCGGCGAAGGCCTGCGCAAACGTTCGTCCCGGCTTGTACGCTGCCGCCAGCGCATCGCTCGCTTCTCCGGGGCCCAGCAGCTCCTGCGCCCGTTCCACCAGCGCCGTAATCTCCTCGCCCAGAACCAGTCC
>CAYZVG010000238.1:0-5289 GCA_964481595.1 uncultured Occallatibacter sp.
GCGCTTCAGGTCCTCGATCGCCGAGGCGGCAATCTCCGGGCCGCCATACGTGCCCCTGTTCACCAGCACCGCAACCGGAGCCGAGGTCAAAAACTGCCCCGCATCCGCGGTAAACGTCTGCGTTGAGAACTGTTGTCCTTGCAGCGTCGCCAGCGTCCCCTCTTTGATAAACAGGTTCGCCAGACGGACGCCTTGCTGCGCGTCGCCCGAAGTATCGCGCAGATCGAGCAGGATCTTCACGCCCTTGGCCGCGCTCTTGATCTTCGCCGCAATCTGATCCACACGTTCGGCCGTCAGCGCGCCCGGCTTCACGTAAAGAATCGTCGCGTTGTCGTACAGACTCGTTGTAAATGCCGGCGGCTCAACCACGGCGCGCGTAAACGTCAGATGATCCGGATCGGGCTTGGCCGGCCGCACCACAGACAGCGCAATCGTGCTGCCCGGCTTGCCTTCCAGCATCAGCCGAATCACCGCCAGCGAAATCTCCCGCGTCGACTGGTTGCCGATGGACTCGATCACATCGCCGTCGGCCACCTTCTGCTGATCCGCGGGCGATCCAGGAACCACATTCACCACCGTGGCGTACCCGTAGCGCTTTGAAACCGTGATGCCTAGCTGCGCGCTGCCCAGGGCCGGCTCCTCTTTGAAAATCTTGTACTCGGTCGGCGTCAGGTAGCTGGAATCCGCGTCCAGCGACTCCATCAGCCCATGCAGCGCGCCCGAGGTTACATCGCCCATATTCGGCGCGACCACATAGTCGCTCTGGATCTTCTGCAGCACCTCGGCATACACGCGCATCTGGTGGTAAGCCCCATCCTGATCGCTGCCGGCATGTACGCCGAAGATTCCAAACTCGCCCAGGCCTAACCCAAGCAACAGAGCCGCAAAGATAGCCACCGAAAGCACGAACACCGATCGCTGAAAGATTCTAGACACTCACACCGCCAAAGCCGGCCAAATGGGGTATCGGCCCGCATATTACTTAGACGCAATGATATCGCAACCGGCATCCGCCCGCTTTCCCAACGGTAACCTTCAAATACCGGGGCCGGTCGGCTCCCCGGTCGTCCTCCCCCGGCAGAATGGTCCTGATCTACAAGAAACTGTGCCCCTGTTGATCGCAGTTCCATAAAACTGCGATCAACAGGGGCACAGCCTACAACCTCTGCTAACTATCGAATGAGACGAAATCGATGCTGGGGTACCTTTCAAGAGATCGGCACCCGCATCTTGATAAAATCTGGGGCATGAGATCGAGGCCACCCGTCACCCGCATGGCACGAAATATCTCTGTCGAAAAAGAGGTGGAACAAGTGAAAGAGCACTCCGACGAAACACCTCTGGTCACGTTGGCCATCACCACTCACAACCGATGCACACTGCTGCACAGAGCTCTGGCGGGGGCGCTGGGGCAAACCTATTCCAACCTGGAGATTCTTGTTTCCGACGATGCCTCAGACGACGAAACGCCGCAGCTGATGGCCGAGGTGAGCGATCCGCGCGTCCGCTACCTGCGCATCGACCGCCCAAGTGGCATCGCCGGCAACTTTCAGAACGCTCTCGACCACGCCCGCGGCGAGCTTTTCATGATCCTCAACGATGACGATGAATTGGAGCCGGAGGCGATTGAGAAGCTGGCGCAGTGCTTCTGGGAGCCGCCAGCAGGATTCAAGACAGAACAGATTGTTCTGAGTTGGTGCCCTTGCAAGGTGCAGAATGGAGAGCGTCGCGTTCGCTATGTTACGGGCGCCGGACCTTCCGTCGAACCCGGAATTGACTTGGTAGTTGGGCTCTTTGATGGCGTGCGGGGACCACGCTACTGCGGCATACTGGTGCGCACCGAGAATGCCCTGCAGGTGGGATTCTCGCGCGAACACGGACCGATCCCCGACGTTGGCAACTGGACCCGCGTGATTGTTCGCGGAGGTTGGGTTTGCTGCGTCAATATGCCATTAGCTCGCTATACGGCGCACAATGCCAGCTGTACTGGAACCTCTACGGCAAAATCGTGGCAACACGCCGGTGAAGAGATCTGCCGGGATCTTCTCGCCGACCTCAAGCAAGTGGGCGATGAGGATAAACAGCGCCGCATCCGCCGTAGCAGCCGCAACTTCATCACAGGACTGCTGGCGACGATTCTCATGCAGTCGATGGGACGCCGGGGCTGGGGGCTGCGTGTTCTTAAGGAATTCTTGCGCGTACCACAGTACTTTGTAACGCCCATGACACTCCGGCGCCTGGTGTTGGAGGGCGGCAAGATCTTCCGCCGCGGGAAATGAGGCCGAAGAACGGTGCAGTTGTCGATGAATGCTCATTCCTGTGTATTCACTTGCCATAATGATGCTCGACCAACGCAGCTTTCACTTGGCCAGTTGCGCCGCGTTACTAGACTCGATTCACTTGTACTTGAAATCCGACCAAAGCCGATGAAGAGTCTTCGCGGATGGAACGAAAGCGAAAATGATCGTGAACTCAGCACTGGGGAGTATATTCTTTCGTTACCGGGCAATCAAAATAGAAACCCCGCATAAGATTTCGCCGATTTATGCTTGCTGTTTGCAGGATCATCGAAGCAGATCTGGAGTATTCTCACAGCGGGGAGATTCGGGTGGAAGCAGTTCTCACGCTCACCCGTTGAGTGTTGCGCCGACGGGAAGGGATGGAGGTCCAGTATGAAATCACCTGCCGAGATGAAGGTCATTCAGATCGAGCTCACCAATGCATGCCACAGGAGTTGCTCCAACTGCACGCGCTTTTGCGGAGAACATTCCAAGCCCTTCTCCATGGAGATGGACACCTTCAAGAAGGCTGTCGATTCGATGGAAGGATTCCCGGGGATTCTTGGCGTCATGGGCGGCGAGCCGACGCTGCATCCTCAGTTCGGTGAGATGATGGACTACTACGCCGCGAGGATCGATGAGCCACGTCCGGCAGCCTTCATCGCCGACCCGATACCGAGCTTCCAAGATTACGGGCGCCTGATCAAGTACATGCGTGGGCGCAAGCGCGGTTTGTGGAGCGCTCTGGGGCCGGGCTACTACAAGCATTTCGAGCAAATTCAGGATATCTTCCCATATCAGAATCTAAACGATCATCAGGCGGTCAACACTCACCAGGCGATTCTTGTAACCCGCAAAGAGCTGGGCATTCCCGACGAGGAGTGGCACAAGCTGCGCGACAACTGCTGGATACAGAATCTGTGGAGCGCATCGATCACTCCTAAGGGCGCCTTCTTCTGCGAGATCGCCGGCTCGCTGGACATGCTCTTCGACGGCCCGGGGGGCTGGCCTATTGAGCCCGGTTGGTGGAAGCGCAAGCCTTCGGAGTTCGGCGAACAACTCAACTGGTGCGAGATGTGCTCGGTTGCACTCAAGATGCCGGCCAACAATGCGAACGACGAGACCGATATCGTCTCGCCGCTGATGCTCGAAAGACTGAAAAAGATCAACGGGCCGAAGATTCGCAACAATAAGTTCATCGTTCTGGACACGGCAAACTACGACAGTTCGAAGATCTGCGGACACGAGGCTGATCCAATTTGGTATCTGCCGCAAGATCAGCGCAACGAAGCACGCATTTCATCCGAAAACATATCACTTTACCCACACCGCATCGATGTTGCCGTGCGCGCGGGGGAAAGCAACAAGACAACGCTCAACCGCGAGCAGTTGGCATCTCTGGACTTCAAAGACTGGATTGCACTTTTCCGCGATCCCGCCGCCATCGACACCGAGTTTCTGAGCAGTGCATCGAAGTGCATCCTCAACCCCGGATGTATCTACAGCCATGGCGATACCGTGTGGCTTTTCAACCGTCGGGCACGTGCTTTGCGCGATATCACGCCCCTGCCGCTCGACAGCACCTTGCGCCAGTTCTGGGAGAAGAAGAAGCGCGTAAAACTGAGGCACTTTCCGTGCGTCGAGGCGATGACTCCCCTGAAGCGCCTCTCCATGCGATTGAAACAATTCGGGCACCGCGCGGCTTTTCTGCTGCCGGTGCTATGGGGTATGAGAAGATCCAGCGCAGCTCCGCGCGCATAACGGTGGAACCTGCCGGGTGCGCCATGTAGCGGTGATTGTGAGTTCTCCCACTAAAGGTGGGTGCCCCAGGTGCCTCGCAGTTGGGCACCTGGGATAGCACGAACTCCAACTTTGGGCGCTTCCAAATCTCGATCGGCACTGAGTGGAAAACCACGAACCCCAACCCAGCCCACCAACCCCTAGAAAAACCTCAGCGACTTCTTCTTCTTTGGCACGACTGCCTGGCCTGAGATTGACTCGCCCATCTTCAGAATCGCGCGCGCTATCTCCGAGTCTTCCGCAATCAACTGCGTCGCCAGGTTCTGCATCCGGCGCACTGACGCGTAGTCGTTGGGAATCCGCCACCGCACCGGCTGCGTGAGAGCCTTTGAAATCTGCTCTTCCTCAATGCCTTCCGATTCGGTGTCGAACCGGTTCACCACAATCTCCAGCTTGGGCCCGTTTTCAACCTGCAGTTGCTTGATCATGCGATTGGAGTTGCGCAGCTCCGGTATGCCGATCTGCGTCACCAGATAAACTGTCACGCTCGGGTCAAAGGTAAATGTGTCCTGCACGTCGGGCCGCGAGCCCAAATCCACAATCACGTAGTCGAACTCTCTGCGCGCAACCCGCAGCAGCTTGAAGATCGCATCGTTACTGTAGCGGTTCGACGAAAGCTCCGACGGCGCGGCCAGCACATGCAGTCCCGACTCGTGCCGCACCAGCAGCGAGCTCAGAAAACTGCCGTCGAGCCGGTGATAGCTTTGCAGCGCGCTCACCGTCGAGTACTGGCACTTCAGCCCCAGGTTCAGCGCCGCATCGCCCAGCGGAAAATTCAAGTCGATCAGCAGAGTGTTCTGCCCGAACTCCTGCGCCAGCGAAACGCCCAGGCTACAGGCCAGCGTGGTTACGCCCGCCCCGCCCTTCGCGCTCATAAACACCAGCATCTTGCCGTGCTCTTTCTCCACCGGAGCGTGCTTTACCGCTACCGGCGCGGCCGGCATCTCCAGCTTCCGCGATGAAACCCGCCCCAGCGCCTCCGCCATGGCGCTTGAAGAAATCGGTATCGGCAGAAACTCGCGCGCTCCGGCCCTCATGCAGCGCATCAACAACTCCGGCCGGGGCTTCTCTGAGATCACAATCACGTTCGTTGAGCCGTCGATGCAAATGTTGTGCACCAGCTCCAGCGCGTACTCCGGATCGCTGTCCAGATCGACGATCACCACGCTGAACTGCTGCTTCAGCAGGCCCGCCACCGCCTCGTTCCCCG
>CAYZVG010000239.1:0-5285 GCA_964481595.1 uncultured Occallatibacter sp.
TGTGCACTCCGCCGATGGCACGCGCATAGGCTACCGGCGGCTGGGCACGGGGCCGGCGCTGGTGTTTGTCCACGGCCGCGTGTCAACCCACGCTGACTGGATGAGCGTGGCCAAACTGCTGGCTCCGCGCTACACCTGCTACGCTATGGACCGGCGCGGCCGCGGGCATAGTGGCAATGGGCGCGCGCCTTATTCTCTTGAACGCGAGTACGAGGACATTGAAGCAGTGATGGCCGAGGCCGGGCCGCTTGCCGCGCTCGTTGGCCACTCTTACGGCGCTATCTGTTCGCTGGGAGTTGCGCTGCGCACGCCGATTCCCAAGCTTGTGGTCTATGAGCCGCCGTTCAATGTCGGCGGGCCTGTCGCCGGCGAGTTCCTTGATGAGTACAAGCAAGCGATTGCCGCGGGCGACATTGACCGCGCACTTGAGCTTGGCCTGCTTCGCTTTACGCGGCTGCCTGAGCAGACCATCGCGCAGATGCGCGACTCAAAGGCATGGCCACGGCTGCGCACACTTGCGCCAACCTGGACACGGGAATTGGAAGCCATGGACGGGCACGAGCCAAGCGTCGCACGCTATGCGGCAATCGCCTGCCCAGTGCTGCTCTTGGAGGGCAACCAAAGCCCTGAGCACCCCATGCGCGACGCTGCGCGAGCCATTGCCCAGGCGCTGCCGCATGTGCGCACAGAGATAATCGACGGCCACGGACACATGGCTATGCGCGACGCTCCCGAGCTGGTCGCGCGCCTCATTGAGAGTTTTCTCGCCGGCCGATCAGGACTGCGCGACGCGAATCTCCTCCACGCGAATTGACATCGACTGCTCATCCAGCTGGCCCTTGACTTGCACATCCTGTCCGTCGAAGGCTCGAGCGCTGCGTGCATCGTCAAGGCTGTAGATCTGGCCTGAAGCGTCGCGCAGGCGATATTCACCGTCGCTCTTCACGATGGTTCCGGCAAAGGTGGAAGATGCCTGCCCCTGTTGCCCTGTCTGCACCGAGGGTGCGACAGGAGCCGATTGCAATAACGGGCCGCGCCAAGCCACAGCGCACACAAAAAGAATGACTGAAAGGCCGAAGCCAAAGACAAGATCGCGCTTAATCGTAGTTCTCATAAAAAATCCTCCAGGGGGATTGAAGGGAGTTGAATTTATCGCCCGTCGCTCATTGCAGTGCGTCTCGGGTTCCATACTTCCTCTGACGTTCTTTGACCGTTCTTATTGTGTTGGATGCAGCAGAAGCGCAAAGGTTATGTGCCCGCGGTGGAAAACGCCAAAGCCGCAGCCGCGCCGGCAACAATTCACCGGGCGTTCAACAAGAAGATTTGTATTTTCTTTTTAGTCCGCTGCCGCGCCGGTTGGACGCAAGCGCTTGGCCAGAGCCCACTTCAGCTCGTCCACGCCCTCGCCCGTTACCGCTGAAACAGCGTGGAACTCCAGCTTGCGGCGCTTTGCATGCGCGCTGAGCTTCTTCAGCTTTTCAGGGTTGGCGACATCGATCTTGCTGGCGACAACGATCATCGGCTTCTCGCCCAACCCGCCGCCGTTAAAGCTATCCAGTTCCTTGTTGATCACCTTGAAGTCTTCCACCGGATCGGGCCGTCCCGCGCTGTCCGACACATCTACCAAATGCACCAGCAAGCGGGTGCGCTCAATGTGGCGCAAAAACTGTGTGCCCAGTCCCGAGCCCAGATGCGCGCCTTCAATCAGGCCGGGCATATCGGCCACCACAAAGGATTCGAGATTCGGCTCTTCGCCCACCGTCACTACGCCCAGGTTGGGTTCAAGCGTTGTAAATGGATAGTCGGCAATCTTGGGCCTGGCCGCGGAGATGCGCGAGATCAGCGTCGATTTGCCGGCGTTGGGATACCCCACCAGCCCTACATCGGCCAGCAGTTTCAGCTCCAGGCGAAGGTTGCGCTCCTCGCCCGCCCGGCCCAGTTCGTGTTCGCGCGGAGCCTGGTGGGTGCTAGTGGCAAAGTGCTGGTTGCCCCGTCCGCCGCGCCCGCCCTTGGCGATCACCACCTGCTCGTCCGGCTCCTGAAAATCGTGGATCAGCTCGCCGGTTTCAAGATCGTAGAGCGACGTGCCCACCGGCACCTGCAGCGTAATGGAATGGCCGTCTTTGCCGGAGCAATTCGAACCCATGCCGTGCTCGCCGCGCTGCGCCTTGTGCTCAGGGTTATAGCGGAAGTGAATCAGCGTGTTATGGCGCTGCGACGACTGCATCACCACGTCGCCGCCACGGCCGCCGTCGCCGCCGGATGGGCCCCCGCGCGGCACAAACTTCTCGCGCCGAAAGGCCATGCAGCCATTGCCGCCGTCGCCGGCTTTTACTCGAATTTTTGCTTCATCAATAAACATGGGGAACCAGAGGTCGGCAGGGTCAGGCTTTTAAGCCGCCAGCCTGCGGCGCGGGCGCCAGTAGGCTTTAAATCCCAGACGCCGTCTTATCAGTTTATCGAACCGGACCACCCGAAAATGCCCGATCTCTCTCTCCAGAGGGCTTTCTTACCACTTTTGTGGGGCGCTTGGGGCTATCCAATGTGATGCCGGCTACTATTCATCTGCCCAAAAGCGGAATAGAATTCCTGCAAACTCCAATTTGGGCGAGTTTTTTGCCGCAAGCCGTGAGCAGATATGCGCGGTTCTGCGGTGCCCAACTCCCAACACGCCACAAGAGCGTGTGGGAGGAGCAAGTTTACGTGCGTTCTCCCTCGATCTGCCATGAGCCGGACAAAAAATGGCAGAGCAACAGTGGAGCAAGGCGAAGCCGCCCCTGATGGCCGTGTTGGCGGTCATGAGCCTTCTCGCACCTACGCCCGCCCACGCGCAGCCCACTCCCACCCAACCAGGAACCCGCGAATCGTACCCCGCCGGTCCCAACCTGGCTGTCGGGCGGTTGGTGGCCAGCGGATTTGAAGCCGCTCTCGATTGCCGCCTTCCGCTTCAGCAACTCGGCCCATCCGCTTTTGATCGTCCCGCTCCACTCGACAGCGCCGTCACCACATCTTTCAGCGCATCTGAGATTCAGTCACTTCCCGTATCCGGCCGCCAATGGAGCGCGTTTGTCCTGGACTCATCCGCATCGTCAACCCCAGCCTCCGGCACGCAAACCTCGCTGCGGGGCGCGGGCTACGCGTCCGCCGATCTCGCAATAGACGGCGCGAGCATCCAGTTCGCCTTTGCCGGTGCTGCATCCGGCTCCACATCGCAATCATCCTCCGGCGGTGTGCCAGAACCCGCAGGCATGGGCCAGGCATGGGCCGGCGGCAGAAACTCCACCATTGCCGAATCCGCCATCCGCCAGGTAAGCGCCATCGCCGGCAACGTTGAAGCCCAAGGCGCGCGCGCCAGCGCAGGAAGAATGAGCGTGCAATCTGAGCGGGGATCGAACGATCTGCACGGCCAGATATTCTTCTTCGATCGGCAGAACAACTGGGGCGCGCGCAACCCATTTACGCAGTGGGTACAACAAACCGCGCCGGCCACGGCAATCGCTGTCCCCGTCTTTGGCAATGGCCCTAACGGCGAGCCGCAGAACTATAGTCCACCTGACCACGAAATGACCTCGGGCATCGGGATGGGCGGACGCATTCGCCGCAACAAGCTCTTCTGGTTCGCGGCGCTCGACACCTTCAACCACAACGATCCCGGCGTGTCGATGGTCAAACATCCCTACCTTTGCCCAAACGTTGAATGCAGCCCGGTAGAGGGATTCTTTGCCCAGCCCACCAACGACCAGATCCAGTTGCTTGGCGCGCAGTTGGGAACCAACAACAACGGCGCTCTTGCCAAATACTCGCAGATGCTTGAGACGCTCGACGGCCTGCTCGGCCCCGCCGAGCGCACCGCCTCGCAGTGGACCGGCTTTGCGCGCCTCGACTGGCAAGCCGCCGAGCGCCACAGCTTTTCGCTGGAGAGCACCGGCGCGCAGTGGAACTCGCCCGGCGGCGGAGTTTCGCGCACCGCTGAAACCTATGGCAACCACAGCTACGGCTCTAGCCAGGCCAGCCAGCAGTTTCTGCTGGCGCGCTGGGAGGCCTATCTCACTCCAAATCTGCTCGCCGTCACGCAAGGCTCTACGGGACGCACCATTCAGAGCGCCCACGCCGGCACTCCGTCAACCTATGAGCAAACGCTCAACCAGAATGCCTGGGGCCAGTTGCCGCAAATCGTCGTCGACTCGCGCTACGGCTTCACCATCGGCAATCCCGCGCGCTTCGGCCCTGGCAGCTATCCCGACGAGAAGCTCTTCCGCCTGCAGGAATCACTCGACTGGGTGCATGGCAAACTGCTGATCAGAGCCGGCGCGGAGGTGGGCCACAACGCAGACACAACCGGCCGTCTGCGCAACCAGACCGGCACTTACTACTACTCGACGGTGGCCAACTTCATCTCTGACGCGCTGGCCTTCGGCGCATTCGGTTACGGCGGCGCGCTCGACAAGTTCAACCCGCACAACTGCGATCAGACCGGCAAGGTCTGGCGCGACTCCGGCGGCGAACTGCGCGGCCTGGGCAGCCTGCCCTGCTACTCGTATTACTCGCAGGTTATGGGCCCTTCCAACTGGCACCTCAGCACCAACGACTGGGCCGGCTTTGCCACGGCTCAATGGCAACCGCACCAGCTCGCCGTCTTCTCCACCGGCCTTCGCTGGGAGCGCGAGCAGTTGCCTCCGCCCATTGCCGCCGTAGCCAACCAAGAGTTGCCGCTCACCGGCAAACTGCCCGCCCTGGGCAATAACTGGGGACCGCGCGCAAGTCTTGCTTTCGGCGGCGGGCGCAAGTCGGCCTGGCCCGTTCTGCGCATCGGCTATGGCCTCTACTTTGGCCGCGTGCAGAATGCCACGCTGCTCACCGCGCTCACGCAAACCGGCTCAACCGCGGGCGACATGAACTTCTTCATGCGCCCTACCGACAATCTGAACGCCGGCGGCGCTCCGCCGTTTCCCTACGTGCTGGCCGGCGAGCCGCTCACCATGGTCAAGCCCGGCGCAGTCCAGTTCGCGCCAAACTTCCGCGGCCCTCAGGTCCACCAGGCCATCGTCTCCATTGAGCAGAACCTGCCCGGCCACATTCAGGTGACCGCCAGCGGCATGGCCAGTCTGGGCCGCCATCTGCCCATCTCCGTCGATACCAACTTCGACACCACGGTCAACCCCGGCACAATCACGGCCGCCAATCCGGGCATTACCTACGCGGTCGTTGACGGAACCGGCAAAGGCCCCATCAAAGCCGCGCAAATCACCGTGCCCTTTTATGCCACCTGGCCTTCGGCCACCTCG
>CAYZVG010000240.1:0-5278 GCA_964481595.1 uncultured Occallatibacter sp.
TTTTCGGGGAATCCGCGAAGGCGCGAGCAGGATCCCAGCCTGCATCTCAGAAGGCGAAGCAGGAGCATGCTCCGGCCTCACCACCGGCTTCGGCTGCTCGGCGGGCGTCGCCGGCGCTTCCATCAGCATCGCCATCGCCATGCGCGGCAGCGCTTCGGGATAAAAGAGAGGCACAAGCACCAGTGCAAGCAGGATGCATGCGTTGAAGGCGAAGGCTGCGATCATCCAGCGGCGGCTTCGCGTGTGGATACTGCCTGTCGATTCGAACGTAGAGTCTTCAAACATGGCCTGCCTCCGGCGATCCAAATTCAGCGCTCCGAAGAGGCAGCGGAGCGCAGCCGGAAGTCCCGCTCACCGGGGCGGCGTCGCGCCCTCGGGAGCAGACCCGCTGTTTAAGGCCCTCCGCTGATGCTCATCGGTAACACTCTGTTCGTATTGACACCACCGCCCACCAAACTGTTCCCGCCGCGCGCGAAATATTCGCGCCGTAAGATAAACTCCAGGAGTTCGCGAGCGTTCCAACGGAGTTCGAATGAAGTTGCCTCACTTGTTTCTCCTGGCTTTGATGGCAGTGCCCGGCGCGCAGGCGACTGGAATGCAGGCGCCTAGTCCGCCCGCGCCCGACCCGCAAGCGACGCTGAGCTACATTCACGCTTCATGGGACTCGCTCACCCGCTCTCTAACGGATTGCAATTCGCTGAGCGATCAAAAAGTGAACGAAACGCCGATGCTCTATCTCCCGGCTGAAATTCCGGCGCCGCCCGATGTAGCCGCGCTCGCGCCAAAATGCCATATCAAAGTCGCCCCGTTGCCCCGGCGCATCCTCAAGTTGGGCGATTTGCGGCGAGAAGACATCTCCACGCCAGGCCTGCTCTACCTGCCCAATTCCTATATCGTTCCCGGCGGGCGCTTCAACGAGATGTACGGCTGGGACAGTTACTTCATCCTGCTCGGGCTCGAGGCCGACCATCGCGAGGCCCTTGCCAAAGGCATCGTCGAGAACTTCCTATTTGAAGTGGAACATTACGGATCGGTGCTCAACGCCAACCGCACTTACTACCTGACGCGCTCGCAACCGCCGTTCCTCACCTCGATGATCCGCGCCGTCTACGAGAATCCCGCCAGTTTTCCTGCCACTGTCGCGGGCCGCACCGAGGCAACAGAATGGCTCCGGCAAGCCTTCTCGATTGCCGAGAAGGACTACTCCACGTGGACACGGCCCGAACATCTGGCCGGCCACACGGGCCTCGCGCGGTACTTCGATTTCGGTTCAGGTCCAGTGCCAGAGATGGCCGACGCCAGCACCTACTACCCCGACGTGATTCGCACGCTCGTTAAACATCCGAGCGCAGCAGGCACAGCGCTTCTCGTCAAGGGCTCCGAACATCCAGATGCGACGGAAGCTGCCCGGCTCAAGCTCACCAGTTGTGACGTTCACTCGAGCCAAGTGTGCGCGCGTGCCTGGTTTGGCGGCTATCGCCTCAGCCGCGACTTTTACCTTGGCGACCGCGCCATGCGCGAATCCGGCTTCGACACGAGCAATCGCTTCGGGCCGTTTTCGGGAGCCACGCATCACTTCGCGCCAGTCTGCCTGAACAGCCTGCTCTACCGCTATGAGCGCGATATGGAGCACTTTGCGCATTTGCTTGGGCTTCCGCAGGACGCGCATCGCTGGGACCGCCGCGCCAGTGCCCGCGCCGCTGCCATCCAGCGTTATCTTTGGCGTCCGGCCGAAGGCGTCTTTGCCGATTACGATTTCGTCCGTGCCAAGGCGTCGAGCTACGCCTTCATCGCATCGCTCTATCCGCTCTGGGCGAGCCTGGCCACGCGCGACCAAGCCAACGCGATGGAGGCAAAGCTGAATCTATTCGAGCGGCTGGGCGGCCTTTCCACCAGCGACACCAACACCGGCCTCCAATGGGACGAGCCTTACGGCTGGGCGCCCACCAACTGGATCGCTACCGCCGGGCTCGACGCCATGGGCTTCCACGCCGATGCCACCCGCATCGCGCAGCACTTCGACGCCATGGTCGATGCCGGGTTCGCCGCCGACGGCACCATTCGCGAGAAATACAACGTGACCGCGGGCAATGCGCAGGTATCGGTGAGCGCCGGCTACACGCAGAATGTGATCGGCTTTGGCTGGACAAACGCCGTGTATCTGAAGCTGAAGCAAATTGCCGTGAAGCCGATCCCCGGGAATCCGATCGCCGCTCCGCCCGCGCGGTAACCGGCGCGCCGGCCGCAGGCTCATTCGCCGCTGTTGCGCGGCGCAATCTCGTTTTCCCTTTCCCTGCGTGCATCGAGCGCGCGGTCAAAGCGAATCAGCGCCACCCACATTCCCTGGTTGTCGCTGCGCCAAATGAGATTGCCGTCCAGTTGATGAGCGATCGCATCGGGCCGCAGATCGTGGTGCAGCCCGAAGTAGCGCTCTTCAAAGCTTTCGCCGCCCAGGCTCAGCAGCGGCGCGGGCGGATCGTACTTGGTTGAGAAGACCAATGCAGCGGAGTATTCAGCCGGCTCCTGCGCAGCGCGGTCAACTTGCGCAGCCGTAAAGTCGTCAATGGCGCACACGTCCCACGCCTGCTTCACGTATCCCAATTCAGGCCGCGTCAGCTCGTCGGTCATGGGCCAAGCGGTGAGTACGGAGGCGCCGGGAAAATGCCTGGCCAGTTGCGCGATGCCCGCCTGATGCATGCGAATGACGCGCGCGTAGGCGAGGTTATCTTCGGGCGCGAATCCGTAGGGCGGATTGATGAACAGGCCGACAATGAATGCCGCGGCCGACGCCAGCGCGAGCCCGTGCCAGTAAGGCGCGCGCCGGTAAAAGACGCTGACGGCCACAAGCAGCACCAGCGGATACATGGGCAGCAGATAGCGCGTGAGCAGCGCGCCGCCCAGCACGCTGAAAAGCAATGCGTTTGTAAGCAGCAGAAAAAAGATGCGCAGCATCACAGGAGATTCGAGAGCCGCGCGGTCGTGGCCCTCGGCGTCCAGGCGAGGATTCAGCAACATTGAGGCAATGGCCATCATGACCGGCACAAACATGTTCATATGCGCGGTGAGGTGAAGAATGCGGTGGGCGAATGCAGCCAGAATGCGCAGCGGAGTGATCGTGGCCTGAGCGTTGTAGCGCAAAAACTCAGGGTTACCCAGGGCATAGCCGGTCTTACCGTAGTGATAGCCGTACCAGGCCGCCAGGGGCAGAATGCAGGTGGAGAACCATGCGGCCTCGCGCCATAGCCGCGCGCGTGCCGGGCCTCGACGCCAGAAGCTCTCGCACACATTGACTGCGGCAAGCGTGAGCGGAATGGCAATGGCCGTTTCTTTTGCGAGCGCGGCAGCGGCAAACCAAAGCGCGGCAGCCCAGGCATTCCGCCCGCGATTCGGCAGCGCGTAGACGAGCCCCCACAATGAGCAGGCGGCAGCAAAGATGTCGGCATGGGCGAGCGAGCTCTGCGCAAACCAGATGGGGTAGAGCCCGGTGAGCAAAACCGTCCAGAAGGCCACCGAGGTGACGCCGATGAGCCGCGTCGCCAGCCGCCAGACGGCAAGAAGCGCCAGCGCGGCAACCATCAGCACTGCTTCGCGCGTCACTTCAGGATAGAAACCTGAAATCTTCCACCACAGCGCCAGATAAATGCTGGGCAGCGGCGGATGGGCATTGGTGAGGGTCGAAGTGGGAATGAGCGAGCCGGTGCGGAAAAAATCCCACGCCGCCGGGATGTAGTAGCCCGCCTCGTCCCAGTAATAAGGGAGACGCAACAGCGTAAAATGGCTTGCGTAGAGCGCGATGAACGCCACCGGGAAGATCATCCACAGGGGCAGAGGCCGATCCAACCGGGGTACCAGGATTCCCGTCAGGCGCACGCCCTCGCTCCTTCACTTGCCGTCATCGCGTTGCGCACGTCGCCCAATCCCATCGCCCGCACAAGCCCTGCCCCTGCTCCCTGGTACCTATTCCCTGGTGCCTACCGGCTGCTCCCCGTCAATTCACCGGCCCACTGGGAAAATTCTGGCTCTGCGGTTCCAGATTGAGCGTGCCGAAAGCCTGTTCATATTGAGCAATGTTCTGGCCCAGCACGTTCCACAGGGCCTTGGCCTGCTGGGGGCTCAGAAAGACGGCCTGGCTGTTGCGGATGGTCACTTGATCGGGGCCCTCGCTTGAGGCAAGTCCGAAAACCAGTTGGAAATCCCACACGCTCACGCGTACCTGCACACTGTTGGCGTATGTCTCGCGATAGTCTGCGGTCTGGGTCAGATTCACTTGCGGCTGTGGCGTTGGACTCATGATGCAACCAGATTACGCCATGAAGGCAGCCACCAGCTTCCAGCCTCGAGCTACTGGTTAATTCCTGCGAGGACGGAACCGTGCGCTCTCGAGCAATTGAGTTGAAAGCTGAGAGCTGGCGGCTGAAAGCGCGCCGCTCGCACGGCCCAAGTCGAAGGCCAGCGGGCATCCCTCGCATCGGGCTGTGCGGCCGCAGTGCGCCTTGCCGACTGCTACCGTCAGCGCATGAAACTCGTTGTAAAGCTCGGCGCGGCTTTCCAGTGGATCGGCAGCGAATGCGCGGCGGGTAAGATCGGCGAGCGCGCCGTAGGCAATGCGATCTCGGCCCGGTGCGGGCGCAACAAGCCGGTGCCGTTCGGCAATGCGGCGCAGATACTCATCGGCCACCGGAACAGAATGACCGAGCGCGTAGAGCAGAATGGCGTCGGTGGTCTCCTGGCCCACGCCGGGCAGAGCCAGCAGCCGCTCGCGCAGCGCCGGGGTCGGTGCGGCGGAAAGC
This sequence comes from uncultured Occallatibacter sp., assembly GCA_964481595.1. Lineage (GTDB taxonomy): Bacteria > Acidobacteriota > Terriglobia > Terriglobales > Acidobacteriaceae > Telmatobacter. The sequence continues at coordinate 4,791 of CAYZVG010000240.1, forward strand.
TTCTTGAGCGAACCGCCAAACTCTCGGTCGAGCATCGCCGCAAATGCCTTCAGCGCCGGCGCCTTGCGCGTGAAAAATCCCGAAGGCCTGATCAGGCGCCGCAATCTTTTCAGAGGAATCTCCCGCAGGCCTTTCACTGTCAGCGCGCGGCCGGCGCGCAGGTTCGCAAGCGAGCGCTCAACCGCCTTCCACGACGTGTTCTGGGTTAGATAGGCTCCCAGGATCACTTCAAACGGCGTCTTGGCCGGCCACCAGTGCTGCGGGCCATACGCGCGCAGCAAATCGTCGTGCATACGGCGAACGCGTTTCGCGGCATCGGGCAATCGGCGGGAGCTCACGGCTTTCTTTAGGATAAGGGTGCATGGCTGAGCGTGTTTTCGACGCTTTGCGGCGTATTGGCCGCTCGCCTGCAAATTGAAGGAGCCTCGAATGAAAAGCCATACCGAGTATCTGGTCTTTGAAACGCGCAAGCGGCGGGAGATGGTGCA
>CAYZVG010000241.1:0-5271 GCA_964481595.1 uncultured Occallatibacter sp.
CCACGGGCACGTACCTTTCCTGTTATTTGGCCAGCCTGCATTCGTATCGTTCTGCCAAAGCCCACCGAGAATGGGAGGCGAAATAGTGAACGTATTTGCCTGCAATAGGTTCGTAGTCGCGTCCAGAACAATAGCCGCCGACGTTGCAAACTCCATTTGGATTATGCCACTCCAGGCGACCGTGCGCGCCCACAGAATGTTGTTGCGCGCGTCAACCCTGGGCTGCAGATAGGTATTGGATCCTGCGCCCCAGTCACCATTGTCGAAGATCATCTGTGCGTTATCGAGTGTATTCGAGTAAAAGTACAGAATGCCGTTGCGGTTCTGCAGCCCATCTGTGTCCTGATCGTATGCGTAGTGGATCTGGGCTTGAGCCGTGGTCCCCAGCATCTCGTTTCCGTAGATGAAGTCCTTTTGTTCCGACTCCTGATAACCGGCAATCACGTTTGCTCCCGCGGTGTCGCCGTAACCCCACCATCCGCCGCTCAGGTATTCTTCAAACGTGGTATAAGCCAAACCGTCCGAGTTATCGACAAGGTCGAAGAGTCTCTGCGCGCCATCTCCCAGATAGTTATAACGGAAGATACCCTCTACGCCGCGCCACTTGAATTGGTGACCGACGTATTGTGTCGGGTTATCCACCCTGTTCCCTTCAAAGAGCGCATAAAAACTCTGCGCATACGTCTGGTGTGTTGAGCCTGCATCGGTAGGATCGCCAGACAGCTGCACGTGGTTCCCAATAAAAGTCAGGTTCTGCGTGATGGTTGCCCATCCATTGGAGTCGTTATCGTCGGAGAACAACCCATTGGAGCAGTTATCCAGCTCAACTCCGCTTATATCCACATACGATCCGGAATGAAAGTTGATGCACGCGGTAAAATTGTCCCAATTAGTGGCGCTGCTGCTGCCAGGCAGGTAATGTTTAATCGTCGAGTTAGCGTTGCGCAGATGAAGCCCAGTAATGCTGATGTAACTCGGCCCCAGTGAACCGCCTTGCCAGTATCCAAAAGGGAATGGATTCGATCCAGGCCAGAGCGTGATGATTCCGCCGCCTTGGTTTGTGGCCACATCCGACTGCGCGGTCGCATTCGTCCCATCCATAATCGGCAGGTTGCCGTTCGCATCGGCAACCCCGCAAACAATGATTGGCTGGCTGGGAGTTCCGCTGCTTTGGATGTCGTAGTACTCGGGATATACCGATGGGTTCGATCCGGTCGTGTCTGTATTCCAGATACGCATGATCGTGCCAGGCTTAAACCCGGTAAGAGCTGGCGTCGAAGAAATTGTGGTGTAAGTCTTGCCCGCGCCTACTTCGTAATCCGCGCCTGACAGTTCGGGGTCCACATAGCACTCGTGCGGCCGCGTTCCATTAGGTGTCGATGCGTAGGCCGGCATCTTGTTTGGCGAAACATAAACGATCGCCGTGTTCGTGCCGGAGTTGCAGTTCGCCGTGTACTGGATGGTATAACGGCCGGTCACGCTGGCTGAAAACACCGTGTCCCGATTCGTTGTGTCGGCCAGAGTGCCGTTGCCACCCGATGGCTCGCTCACAATACTCCACGTTCCGGTTTCATCCACGCAGCCTGCAACCCAGGATTGCAACGTCATCGGCTGGCTTTGATAAGCCTGCTGATACGCCGGTGCCACAACTACCGATGAGGTGCCATTGGCAAGCGTTGCCGGGCTGTTAGCGCACACGTTCAACAGGAACTTTGCCGTCTTGGTCGGATCGTCAACCGATTGCGCCTGAACGGTCACGCTGGCCGTGGAGCTGACCGTGAACTTCGTTGTTCCTGAAATGGAGCAGTTTCCTTGCTCTGACCCAACGTTCACCTGCACCGTGGGCAGGCCCGCGGAGACTGAGGATGCATCGGTTGCCGAGGGCGTTGTGAATGTCGCGCTGGCTCCGCCCGTCGTCGAGAGCACACTCCAGTTCACCGTATTGAGCGTTCCGCCCGTAATGTTCACATTGATCTGCCGTGTTGAGCCGGCGAGAACCTGGTATTGATAGGCAGGTACATTTGCGGTGATCGCTACCTGAGCCTGCATGGCGCAGGTAGCGGTCAGCAGGGAAGCAATGCCAAGAGCCTGCACGGCAACAGAGAGCCAACCGTGCCTCCGCTGGCCTGTAACTCTTCGGCATTGGTGCTCAATTTGCAATTGGAAGCCGTACCCCATGAACTTGGAGATAGCGCCTTTCAGGCTTGCTTGAACTCTCGATGTAAAAGAGCTGCGATTGATCGTGTTTTCGGTTTCTGCGCTCATGTTCAATGCAGAATAACTTGCCCATACCGGGAAATTCCGGAATCGAGTAGTGCAAAAAGAGAACGGTTTCATATAGCCCTCCAGCTGGCTTAACGAATTCACCGTAGCAACTGGATACCAAGCAGGAATCTTGTCTTGGGAAGGGGGTCCCCAATCTATCGGCTCCTGAAAAAAGATAGAAAAATCAAGGCGGCGAAATCTCGTAGGAAAAGGAAGAGCCCAAGATATTTTGAATCTGCCGGCAATCGCGTGCATTCATCGTCGATTGCTTCGGAACTGTTTTACCCATTTTCGTCAGGGATTTAGGAGTCGTCTGTACAACTTTTAAACCATTAGACAGAACATGGCAAATTCCAGATCGATGCAGGCTTTAGCCTGCCTGAAGCGCCTTGCCGCGTCCAGCGAACCAACATCATCTTAAACCATAGGCTTGCGCCATCGAGGCGGCCGCGAAACAGCTTCGCCCATCGTTGTTTGCGCAGGCCGATTCAGCGAACGCATTTCCCTATTTGTCTCATTGTTAAGCGCTTAGAGCGTCCAGCCTCAATCGCAGCCCTGCTACCCCACGCCAAGTTTCCCCTGCGCATTCTGTCCTGCCCAGTGGGACCGAACTGTCCCAGATTCGGACGGCAGCGGCGTGCGCCACCAAACTCCTTGACAAGGATCGAGGGGGCGCACATAATTCTGACCAATAGTCAAAAATGGTAATCAGTCGAATATGAGTATAAGTCGTAAAACCAGAACCCCCGCCTCCACCCCTTCTCAGCCGCGCGCTGCAGGGCGCCGTCAGCGGCGCGCGGCTGAAACGCGCATGCGTCTCTTTCGCTGCGCCCTCGCGCTCATTGCCGAGCACGGTCTGCTCAACGTGACTATTGAAGACATCACCGAGGCGGCCGATGTTGGCAAGGGCACCTTCTTCAATTACTTCGAGACCAAGGATCACGTCCTCGGCGTCATGGGCGAAATTCAGCTCGGCAAGCTGCGAGAGGCCGCCGAGCAAGTTCCCGGCAGCAAGCAATCCATACGTGCCACTCTGCGGCGGATCGCGCTTTGCCTGGTTGAGGAGCCAGGCCAAAGCGCCGCGCTCGCCCGCGCGCTCATCTCCGCATTCCTGGGCAGCGTGAGCGTTCGGGAAATCATGAAACGCAATATGCTGGAGGGCCGCAAGACGGTTGGAGAGATCGTTCGCGTCGGCCAGCAGCGCGGAGAGATCAATCCCAGGCTGAATCGGGAGAAGGTGGCAATGCAGTTTCTGCAGGCGGTCATGGGTACGGTCCTGTTGTGGTCGCTGCACGAAAAGCCCTCGCTTGCCACGTGGATTGATGGCAGCTTTCAGCACTTCTGGAGAGCCATTGCCGCCTCCGGAGAAGAGCAGGAGCTATGAAGCAGGAAGCTACAAATCGAAGACTCACAAAGATCGCTTTTCTCGCGCTGGCGATCGCGGTATTCGCCGGCGTGGCTTGCGGGTCGCAAGCTCCGGCGCCCTATCGGCTCACGTTGCAGGATGCGATTCACAAGGCCTTGCAGGCCAACCTGAATGTGCTGGTCGCCGGCACGCGCGTTAGCGAAGCAGAGGGCGCGCGCGAGCGGAGCCTGGCGGCCGCGCTTCTGCCGCGCGTTAACGCACAGGTCTACGCCAATGCGCAGAATCGCGATCTGCGCGCCATGGGCATCTCGGTTCCGGGCCTGCCGTTGCCTAGCGTAGTTGGCCCCTTTTCAAACTACGACTTCCGCATTTATGCGCAACAGAATGTTCTCGACCTGGCCAGCTTTCGCGCGCTCAAAGCCAGTGAGAGTTCGGTGGACGCAGGCAAAATGGATGAGCAGGATGCGCGCGATCTGATTGTGCAGGTGATTGCCGGTCTCTACCTGAACGCGCAGTCTGCCGCCGCCCGTGTTGACGCTGCCCGTTCCCGCGTTACTGATTCAACCACGCTGCTCAAGCTTGCAACGGACAAGCATGACGCCGGCACTGCGACGGGCGTTGACGTGCTCCGTGCGCAGGTGCAACTCTCCAATGACAAGCAGGCGTTGCTTGAGGCGGAGAACAATCTCAAGCAGTCGCTGCTCGTATTGGCGCGCACTCTGGGTCTCAGCCCCGGAACTCCGCTGGAGCTAGCCGAGCCGCTGCACTTTCAGGCTCTCGCTCAGCAGGAACCCGATGCGCTGCTACTGGCAGCTCTTCAGGCACGTGCCGATTATTTATCGCTCGGGAAGCAGCGCCAGAGCCTGCTCGAGCAGCAAAGCGCCAACCGCGCCCGTTACTATCCGAAGGTCTCTCTCAACGGAAACATCGGTGAGCTCGGCCGCAGCATCGGCAGCGTTGCAACCACCGGCCTTATCCAGGGCCAGATCGACTTCACGGTCTATGATCGAGATCGCGCAGGTGAAGCCGCGCAGCTTGCCAGCCGCCTCAAACGCATCGACGATCAGATAGCCGATCTTGGCCGCGGCGTAGACGAGGATATTCGCGAGGCGCTGTTGAATCTTGATTCCGCGGCCCAGCAGGTGAGTGTCGCCGCGCAGGGGCAGGATCTAGCGCAGCGCGAGCTCGCGCTCGCGCAAGACCGTTTTCAAGCTGGAACAACCAATAATGTCGAAGTTGTCACCGCGCAAGACCAGCTTGCGCGCGCCCAGGAGAACTACATCCTCGCCGTCTCAAGCCACGTTGACGCAAAGTTCGCTCTGGCCCGCGCCCTGGGCGACACCGAAAAGAACATGCTCGAGTTTGCAGGGAGCCACTGAGCAGTCGATTGCCGCGCGTTCGGCGCGCATTCGGCTCAAGAGGACTGATGCTATGAAACGACTCATACCGATAGTGATTCTGCTGGCAGCCGCCATTGCCGCGGGCTTTTACTTCTATCCGCGCTTGACGAAGAAGGCCGCGCCCACCAATCAACTTACGCTCTCCGGCAATATCGAGGCCCACGAGAGCCTGATCGGCTTCAAGGTGCAGGGCCGCATTGTCGATCTGCCTGTCGAAGAAGGCCAGCAGATCGAGCAGGG
>CAYZVG010000242.1:0-5268 GCA_964481595.1 uncultured Occallatibacter sp.
TGTTGCAGACACAGCGCACGACTGATTGGACGCGTATGTGCCTGCGCCGATGATCGGCGAATCGCCGACGCGCCCCCAACGTTTGGCTTGTGTGCCTCCCGTAGAAGTGCCAGCCGCAAGATTTCCGGCGCGATCGAGAGCGACTACGCCGACCGTGCCGAACTTGTGCGCATCTTCCGGCTCAATCTCCGAGATCGGCTCAGCGGAAGGCGGGGGCACACCCACGGGGCGAGGTGGAATCGGCAACCCCTCCTTGTTCAGTTCCTTTACGAGCGACTGCCAGCGCCGCTCAGTAAAAAAGAAGCTGGGGTCAACCTGCTCAAGCCCCGCGCTGACCGAGAACCTGTCAGCCCCCTGGCCAACGAGAAACACGTGAGGCGATTTTTCCATGACCGCGCGAGCCAGCGAGATGGGATGACGGGTGCGGGTCACGTCGCCCACCGCACCGGCCTTCAGGTTCGAGCCGTCCATGATGGCCGCATCCAACTCGATCTTGCCGTCGGCGGTAAACACCGCGCCGCGGCCCGCATTGAACAACGGATCGTCTTCGAGAACCTTGATTGCAGCCTCAACAGCATTGAGCGAGGAGCCGCCTTGCTCCAAAATCTCTACTCCGGCCTGGGTTGCCTGCGCCAGCGAGGCGCGGTAGGCGGCGTCGGTTGCCGGCTTCATGCTGGCGCGCTCAATAATGCCCGCTCCGCCGTGCACCACGATGGCCCAACGATGGGTTGCGGGTTGTTGCGCATGGGCAGCGGCCGCGAGTGTGGTTGCCATAACTCCTCCGGAAAGAAGGCTGCGAACGATTCCAGTCTTTTTCATGCGAGTAACCTCGCCGCTTTTCTCCATCGTACCGCCTCACGCTCAATGCGATTCGCGATGAATGTGCGCCGCGGCGCAGGGTTCCGCTTGGCGATAGGTGGCCGGACAGTGGAGAATTCATAGGTCCGCAAAATATTCTCAAGATTGCGCTTTCGCACATTGTTCAAGGGAGCCTCGCTCATCGGGGCCCGGATCAGCCCGGCTTGAATCAGCGGACGGCAGGCGCGCAATCGCAGGCAAGGGATCCGGAATGCACTCTGTTTGGCTCGGCGAATTCATGGGCACCATGATTCTGATTTACCTGGGCACCAGCGTTGGCGCGGGCGTCACGCTGCGCAAGTCGTTTGCCGCCGACGCCGGCTGGTTGGTCGTCACCACAGGATGGGCATTGGCGGTGCTCTGCGGCGTGCTGGTGGCGCAGGCGTTCGGCAGTGCAGGGGCACACCTGAATCCGGCAATTACTCTTGCAGCGGCAGTCAACAGTGGGGACTACTCGCAGGTTCTCGTCTACTGGTCGGCGCAACTGGCCGGTGCCATGTGCGGCGCAACGCTGATGGTGCTGCACTACGCGCCGCACTGGCAGGTGACGCCCGATCCTGCTGTCAAGCTGGGCATCTTTTGCACCGACGCCGCCATCCGCAATCCGCCTGCCAACATCCTGAGCGAGGTGCTGGGCGCGGCTACGCTGGTGCTGGTTGCGGGCGCAATCTCTTCGCACGGCGTTGCCATCAACGGACCGGCCGCAGGTTTGGGCCCGTGCTTGGTGGCGTGCCTGGTGTGGGGCATTGGGCTCTCACTGGGCGGAACAACAGGCTATGCCATTAACCCGGCGCGCGACCTGGGGCCGCGGCTGGTTCATGCGCTGCTTCCGATTCCGGGCAAGGGCGGCTCGAATTGGAGCTATGCATGGATTCCGATTGTGGGCGACCTGCTGGGCGGCGCGCTGGCCGGCCTGCTGCTGCATTACGCGCGGCTATAGCCTGGCCTTCGTTACTCCAAACACGATGCAATGACCGATAGCGCGGCAATCGACGCGGTCTCCGCACGGAGGATGCGCGGGCCTAGCGTGGCCGCCTTCCATCCATTGGCATCGAAGAGCGCTTCTTCCGCAGGAGACCATCCTCCTTCGGGCCCGATTGCAATTTCGATCGACGGCATCTCATCGCCGGCAGCCTCGACCGCTTCTTCTACCAATCGCCGCAACGTGGCAGTGCGCTCCTGTTCGGCAAGCACAATGCGCGCCGCCGGTGAAGCAGCCCGAATCCGCGCAGCGAGCGGAACGGGATCGAGAATGGCGGGAACGTCGGAGCGGCGCGACTGCTTTGCGGCTTCGTGGGCGATTCTGCGCCAGCGCTCGGCTCGCTTCTCCGCGGCCTGGGCCAGATGCTTCTCAGTCCGCTGCGCAATCACGGGCGCAAGAGCGGCAACTCCCAACTCCGTAGCTTTCTCAATGGCCCACTCCATGCGATCGAACTTGTAGACGGAGATGACCAGAGTGACGGGCAGCGCCGGTTCTGCTTCGACCTCGGCAATCAGGTTAAAGCGCACCTCGTCCGGCGAGACCGCCGCAACCTGAGCGTGATAGACGCGTCCGCCGGCGACAACGTCTGCCTCAACGCCTGGCTGTGCGCGCAATACGCGCGCCATGTGTGCCGCCTGCTCGCCCACAATCGACGCGGTGGCTTCATCCCAGTGCTCGGCAATCCAACGGCGTCGTGTCATTCGCTTATGCCTCGGTATCCTTAACGACCAGTGTAATTGTTGCGCACAAACACCGAGGGGAGCGCTTTGAGCGCCCCCCTCGAGTGTTGCCTTTTCGTTGGTCGAACCGTTACTTCTTCTTGGCTGCCTTCTTTACGGCCTTCTTGGCTGCCTTCTTCGCGGGTGCCTTCTTGGCTGCTTTCTTGGTTGCCATTTGCCTATTCTCCCTTTCGATGGGTTGCATCGATTTCTGCAATACGTATATTGCAGTTGAAAAAATGTATAGTTTTATGCGGCAACGATGTCAAGAAAAAAACGACTTGAGAGTGGAAAAAGCGTCAACAATTTTTCCCAACCTGATCGTCGATTGATCGCATGCAACGAGAATTGTTGAGCGCAGGTTGCATTCTGCAGAAGATCGCGAGAGTTCATTCGCATCTTCGAACGTGCACGGCACGTAAACGATGAAGTGCTCGATCTCCGCAATTGGCGCGGGTTTCGTCAACACTGGATTCGATTCAACGCAAGTCCCGCAAGGCTTGTCTCCTTGTAGCGCGATTGCATATCGAGTCCGGTAAGGTACATGGTGCGGATGACTTGATCGAGCGAGACCTTGTGCTCACCGGATTCGTTCATCGCGAGACGCGACGCTTGCACTGCCTTGGCCGCGCCCATTGCATTCCGCTCGATGCAGGGAATCTGAACGAGTCCTCCGATGGGATCGCAGGTCATTCCGAGGTTGTGTTCCATCGCGATCTCCGCGGCGTGCTCCACCTGCCCGTTGTCGCCGCCGAGAGCAGCGGTCAATCCGGCGGCGGCCATTGAACATGCAACGCCCACTTCGCCCTGACAGCCGACTTCGGCTCCGCTGATGGATGCATTCTCCTTGTAGAGAATGCCGATGGCCGCCGATGTGAGAAAGAATCGCAGGATGCCTTCGCGGTCCGACTCCGGAATGAAGCGCTCGTAGTAGTGAGCCACCGCCGGAACCACGCCGGCCGCGCCATTGGTGGGCGCGGTAACCACGCGTCCGCCGGCTGCGTTCTCTTCGTTGACCGCCAAAGCGAAGACTGTGACCCAATCGAGCGGGGCCAGCGGGTCGCCGAGAAAACCGGACGTTTCTTTCTCACGCAGGCGCGCGGCCAATCGGCTTGCGCGGCGGCGAACGTTCAGTCCGCCGGGCAGAATGCCCTCGGTTGCAATGCCCCGCGCTATGCAATCCCGCATTGCCTGCCAGATGTGGCCGATTCCGCCGCGCACAACTTCAACGGGAGCCAGCTCGGAGTCTGGCGCTGCCAGCGCGCACTCGTTCTCAAGCATGAGTTCGGCGATGGAAAGTTCATTGGCATGGGCCGTGGCCAACAACTCCGCTGCGCTGTGGAACGGGAATGGAATGGAGGCAGCGCGCTTGTCAGCAGAAGACGCAGTTACGCCAGCCACAGCGTCTTCGGCAATGAATCCTCCGCCGACCGAAAAAAAGGTGCGCTGCTCCACTTGAGTTCCCGCTGAGTCATAGCCGGTGAGCCGAAGACCATTGGGATGTTCAGTGCGCGCGCCAGGAGGGAACATGAGATCGCGGTGAAAGAGCAGGTCGCGGGCCTCCTCAAAATCGATTGAGCGCGCGCCCGCCAAGTCGATGCGGCGCGCTGCTCGAATTGCCGCGACGGTTGGCTCAATGATGGCGGGATCGATTGCGGCAGGCTCAAAGCCGCAGAGACCGAGAAGAACCGCGCGGTCAGTGGCGTGGCCAAGGCCGGTGAGCGCCAGCGAGCCGAAAAGGTCCACCTGCACGCGCGCGATGCGGCCCAGCAGTCCGCCAGACTCAAGATCGCGAGCGAAGCGGCAGGCGGCACGCATGGGGCCCATGGTGTGCGAACTGGATGGACCAACGCCGATCTTGTAGAGATCGAAGAGACTCGTCACGCAACAGATTCTAGCGCCACTTTCAATTCGGCGCTGAGTTTGTTCGCCGCATCCGAGGACGAATGGGACAACTACGCGCTGCTTGCAACCTGACTTTCTGCCGAGAACAATGCAGTGTGTTCATCCGTCACTGAACGCCGCGCGCGCAGTTCTGGTAGACTCGCCTCAACGTTCCGCTATGCTCTTTAAAGTTCTCAGTGCCGCCGTCTACGGAATCGACGCCAACCTCATCGATGTCGAGGTCGACTTCAGCGGTGTCGTGATGGAGAAAGACGTCTTCCACACGGTGGGTTTGCCCGATGCCGCGGTGCGCGAGAGCCGCGACCGGGTGCGCACGGCAATCAAGAACTCCGGCTACACCATTCCCCCGACGTTTATCACCATCAACCTGGCGCCGGCCGATCTGAAAAAAGAAGGCTCGGGATTCGACCTGCCCATGGCGCTCGGCATTCTGGGAGCGTATGGCGCGCTGCGGGTTACTGACCTGAGCCAGTTTTTGCTAGTGGGAGAACTTGGGTTGGATGGCAGTCTGCGGTCAATCCCCGGCGTGCTGCCTGTGGCCGTGCTGGCGCGCGCAAAAAATATTCCCAACCTGATTTTGCCCGCGGCCAACGCCGCCGAAGCCGCAGTGGTAGAGGGCGTCAACGTTTATCCCGTTTCGTCGCTCACCGACGTGATCGAGCTGCTGAACACATCCGTTGTGGGCGTGATTCAGCGCGAACCCTTCCGCGTGAATACAACAGAGTTGCTTGGCGAGCTGCAGCACTTCAGCGTGGACTTTTGCGATGTGCGCGGCCAGCAGACCGCCAAGCGCGCGCTGGAAGT
>CAYZVG010000243.1:0-5264 GCA_964481595.1 uncultured Occallatibacter sp.
AATGGCGGCGTCAACATGCGCGCGCTCCAAAATGTATGGAGGCAAAAAGCGCAGCACGGTATCGCTGGTGCAGTTGATCAAGATGCGGCGCTTCAGCATCTCAGCAACGGTCTTCTTGGCTAGATCGGCGGAATCCAGTTCGGCTGCAATCATCAGGCCCTTGCCGCGCACTTCGCGAATGGTATCGTGCTTCATCGCAAGCCCGCGTAACTGATCCTGAAAATAGTCGCCCACCGATGTTGCGTTCGCGAGCAATCCATCTTTCTCGATTGCGTCGATAACCGCATTGGCGACCGCGCAGGCCAGCGGTCCGCCGCCGAACGTGGTTCCGTGAATGCCGGGGTGAAACGAACGCGCCACCTCTTCAGTGCAGAGCAAAGCGCCCAGGGGAATGCCGCCGGCCAGCGGCTTGGCCAGCGTGGTGATGTCCGGCTGAATGCCGTAATGCTGATAGGCGCACCACTTGCCCGTGCGGCCCATTCCCGCTTGAATCTCGTCGACGATCAGCAGCGCGCCGGTCGAGCTTGCAAGCGCGCGCGCTTCGGCAAAAAACTCCTGAGTGAGCAGACGAATTCCGCCCTCGCCCTGGATTGCCTCTACCAGAATCGCGCAGACATTGTTTGAAAACTTGGCGCGCAGATCGGCAACGTCGTTCAGCTTGACGAACTCCACGCCTGGAACCACAGGTTCAAACGGCTCGCGGTATTTCGCCTTGTGCGTCGTCGACATGGAGCCGTAGGTGCGTCCGTGAAAGCTGTGCTCGAGCGCAAGAAACTTTGTTCCGATCTGTTTGCCTTCGCTGCGCAGAATGCCTGCATGGGCGCGCGCCAGCTTCAGCGCTCCCTCCCAGACTTCAGCGCCGGAGTTGGCGAAAAACGCGCGGTCCATTCCGGTGCGCTCGGTCAAGCGCAGCGCCAGCTCGGCCTGGCCTTCGTGGTAGTAAAGGTTCGAGGTGTGGATGAGCTTGCGGCTTTGCTGGGCGATCGCATCTTCAATCACCTTGCTGCCGTAGCCCAGCGCGTTTACGCCGATGCCGCTCAGCAGGTCAAGATACCGGTTGCCCTGCTCGTCGATAATGTAAACGCCCTCGCCGCCCGTAAACAGAATCGGGTTGCGGTCGTAGGTGGGAATCAGCAGCCGTGCTTCGGCTGCGCGAATCTGATCGAGTTTCGTCAATTCCGTTTCTCCTCAGGCCACCATCACTTCAGTGCCTTGGGCTACGCGGGAGCTGCACAGGTCGGGAAGGGAACCGGCCGCCTCCGCGGGAAGAATTCTCACGCGCTTCACGCCATTCAAAAGTGCTTCACGGCATGCGCTCAGCTTGGGCAACATGCCGCCGGTGATCACGGCGCTCTTCGCCATCTCGGCAATTTGATCGATGCTCAGCCATCGGAGCACTGCGCCGGTCGCGTCTTTCACGCCCGGCACATCGGTAAGAAACACCAGCGCGTCCGCGTTGCAGGCTACGGCGCAGGCCGCGGCCATTTCATCGGCGTTCACGTTGTAATACTCGCCGTCGAAACCGAGCGCAATGGAACAGAACACGGGCACGCCGTTCAACTGCCAGATGGCCTCAAGCCAGCGCGGATCGCTTGCCGCAATCTCGCCTACGTAGCCGAGATCGGGAGCGGTCCGCTTTTTTCGCGCGCGAAAAACAAGTCCATCTCCGCCAGACATGCCGACGGCCGGCTGGCCGAGCGCGCCCAGGCCCGCAACCAGGCTCTTGTTCACCTTGCCTGCCAGCACCATCAGCGCCACGTCGCGCGTCTCCGCGTCGGTAACACGCAGGCCGTTGATAAATTCGCTTTGCTTGCCCAGCGCCTTCAACATGCGCGTCAACTGCACGCCGCCGCCGTGGACCACCGCCACCTGATTGCCGTCGCGCGCCAGCTCCGCGATAGCGCGCGTGCAGCCTTCAAGCAGCGCTGGAACCTCAAGCCCTGCTCCGCCGAGTTTAACTACGTACTTCATTCGCGACCCTCCGCGGCGACGATCATTCAAGACCTTCCGATTCCGGCCAGCCCTCGATGACGTTCAAATTCTGTACAGCTTGCGACGACGCGCCCTTCAGCAAGTTGTCAAGGCAGCTCACAATCACTGCGCGCCGGCCTGTCGCATCCAACTGGAATCCGATATCCGCATAGCTCGTTCGAACCGAGTGCTGAATCTGTGGAAGCCCGTTCTGGTGCAGCCGCACCATGGGGCTGCCCTTAAAGAAGCCACTGTAGATTTCAAGAATGCTTGCCCGTGTCTGCGGCGTCTTGAATTGCACATAAATTGTCGACAGGATTCCACGGGGAATCGGCAGCAGATGCGGCGTAAACACAATCTCGTTTGTGGCAAGGCCGATCTGCTCAAGCAACTCGCCCGTATGCCGATGCGTAAACACGCCATAAGCAGAGAGGTTGTCCGCCGCGTACATAAAGTGCGTCTTTGCAGTCGGAGCTTTGCCCGCGCCGCTCACACCGCTCTTTGAGTCGGCAACAATTCCGTGTTCCAGATCGACCAGGCCTGAGGCCACAAGCGGCTTTAACGGCAGAATCACCGAGGTCGCATAGCATCCCGGATTGGCAATTAACCGAGCGCCGGCAATCTGGCTGCGATACAGCTCCGGCATGCCGTAAACCGCCTGCGCCTGAGTAGCTGCGGCCAGTTCGGTGCCGTCGTCTTCAAACGCATACACGGCGCGATTCGCCGCTTCGGTCAGCCGCCATGCACCGCTCAGGTCAATCACCTTGATGCCGCGCTCAAGCGCCTCAGGCACCCACTCGCGCGACTGCTCGTGCGGTGTGGCTAGAAACAGCACTTCAACTTCCCGCTGCTTCAATAGTTCCCACGAGAAAGGCTCCTGCTTGAGCGCGCCGCTGCCCTTACTGTCAACCAGCCCGGGATGGATCTCGCCCAAAGGAACGCCGCCGCGCGCCGCGTCTTTCGCGTCCACACGCCCAGCAAACACCGGCGCCTTGCCCTGCAAACGGGGATGATGCAGCAAGAGGCGCGCCAGTTCTGCGCCCGCGTATCCCGTTACACCCACTACAGCGGTTTGAACCGTCTTTTTCATGCTTCCAATAACGTCCTCAGCCGTGCTTCTACCTCCACGGCACGCTTTGCATCGGTGCAGACCACCAATATGGTATCGTCGCCAGCCACAGTGCCCAAAACGTTGGGCCACTGCGCCCGGTCAAGCGCCGCCGCCACAGGCTGTGCGCCGCCCATTACCGTTCTCAAGACAACCTGGTTCATGGCATGTTGCGCTCGTAAACCAAAGCTCTCGATCATCTCTTCGATCGAAGGCGGTTCGTCGTCGATTACCGCAGTTGCGCTGGCGCCGCGATGACCGTTGGGCAGCGAATAGCCGCCCGGCCCTTTGGAGAGCTGCAGCTCGTGCATGTCGCGCGAAAGCGTGGCCTGGGTTACCTCAAAGCCGCGCCGCCGCAGCTTTCGCCTCAGCTCGTCCTGGCTGGCCACCAGCGTCTGCGCCAGCACTTCACGGATTGCATTCAGGCGTTGGTGTTTCATGTTCAGTTCGACTCTCGGGCAAAATAGAAGCGCGGTTCCAGAAGCGGGAACCGCGCACGTATAAATATACATGGATTTGAATAAGTATGCAAACGGTTTCAAGAGATTTTACTGTGAAAATCGTAACGTATCGGACCCGGTCGCTTGCGGTCCGCCCTGCACAATCCGCCTGTAGCTGATACACTCTCGATTGATCTTGCGCACGGTTTGGGCTTCCTCCAATTAGGGCGATGACAATCAGCAATCAGATTTCCACCATCAACGATCTTTTCCGCCGGGTTTCGTCCGCGGACAATCCGCGCGCCATCCTCTGGCAGGACGAGTTTGGCCACTGGCTACCAATCTCATCCGACCAGATCTATCAGCGCGTCCGCGCACTGGCTGAGGCCTTTCTCGGCTGGGGCGCAAAAAAGGGCGACCGCGTCGCGCTCATCTCAGAAAACCGCTGGGAGTGGGTGGTAACCGACTTTGCCGCACTGTCAATTGGCGCTGCCGACGTGCCCATCTATCCCACGCTCACCGGAGAGCAGATCGCGGCGCTGATTGCCGATGCCGGTTGCCGCATCGCTGTTGTCTCCACGCGTATCCAATTCGACAAACTCAACTCTGTCCGCGCTCTCACCCAACTCGAACGCATCGTCATCATGGATGCACCCGCGCCCGAGGGCGCTATCGCATTTAGCTCGCTGATGGAAGACGCGGATGCCCGCCGCGGCCAGCGCGACCCAATCTTTGACGCGCTTGTGACGTCTGCCGCGCCGGGAGATCTGGCCACGCTTATTTACACCTCAGGGACCACCGGGGAGCCCAAGGGCGTTGCGCTCACACACGGCAATCTGGCCGCCAACCAGAACTATGCGCCTCTGGATTTCAGCTTCGACTCGACCGACGCCTGCATCTCATTTTTGCCGCTTTCGCATGTCACCGCGCGCGCGCTCGATTACGTGATGTATAACTCCGGCGCGCAGGTTGCTTACTGCTCGCAGTTCGACAAACTTGTCCAGGCCATGCTTGAGGTGCGGCCCACCGTCATTGTCGGCGTGCCCCGCGTGTTTGAAAAAATCCGCCAGGCCGTTGAGCACAGGGCGGGGGCATCGCCGTTTAAAAAGCGCATCCTGGCCTGGGCCCTTGGCTTGGGTGCCAGCTATGCCGATGTTGTCTACGACGGCCGTCGTCCGTCTTCGGCGCTGTGGAAGCTGGCCGACAAGCTTGCCTTCTCAAAGGTGCGGCAGGCGTTTGGCGGCCGGGTGAAGATGTTTGTCTCAGGCGGAGCCCCGCTCGGCATTGACACCGCGCGCTGGTTTGCCTCGGTAGGCATTGCGCTGTGGGAGGGCTATGGCCTTACGGAAACCTCGCCCGTGATCGCGCTCAACACGCCCAAGCAACATCGCATGGGCTCGGCGGGGATGCCCTTGCCGAATGTCGAACTCAAGTTTGCCGAAGATGGCGAACTGCTGGTGCGCGGGCCGTCGGTGTTTGCAGGCTATTGGCAAAAGCCGGAGGCGGCGGCCGAGTGTTTTACCGCCGACGGATGGTTTTTGACCGGCGACATCGGCCATTTCGACTCCGACGGCTTCCTCTTTATCACCGACCGCAAGAAAGAGCTGCTGAAAACCTCAGGCGGCAAGATGGTTGCGCCTCAGCCGATTGAAAACAAGCTGAAGAACAGCATCTTTGTTGCGCAGGCGGCGCTGGTTGGTGACAAGCATAAGTTCATCTCCGCGCTGCTCTCGCCGAACTTTCCG
>CAYZVG010000244.1:0-5229 GCA_964481595.1 uncultured Occallatibacter sp.
CTATTCGCAAATATCTATGGACAGGTGCGGCCTTTTTCATAGAAGAATGACAGCCGCGATTATGTTATGAACTTCTGAGACAGGTCGGCAGAGATGCGGCCGAAGAGGCACTGCGAAGAGCGTTCATAACACCGGAGCGCTCTCAGCTCTCTTTGCGATAGAGCATGTCGCGGATGGCGCGGCGGCGCGCGGCGTTCATTTCGCTTGCGGCTTTGCGATCGACGACATCGGAGGCGCTGGTTGCGGACGGCTCCGCCTCTTCCGGCTCGCTGCACGACGGGCAGCGGTTGGCAAAGCCAGGCTTGCCGGGCTTGAGCTCGAACTCCTCACTACAAATGACACAGGTTCTAATAGGAAACGTCATTTAGAACCATCATAACGCCGCTGGAAACTCTGTTTCCAGTTCGGCGGCGTGCGTCGTCGCACGATGAGATACATTACGTCTTCTATGCTGGCGGCGCGGGTGATGCCGTGCTAGTTTTGGAACGTCACAAACTGTTCCCCTTGACAGCTTAGGAGAGAGGATCTATATTCCTAAGCTTGTTAGGAGACTGCATGAACGAACAGGCTCAAATCCTTCCTGGCACGCTCGACCTGCTGATTCTGCGGGCCGTCTCTCTCGGACCGCTTCACGGCTACGGAATCCTTTTGCGCATTGGACAGATTTCAGGCAACGCCTTGCTCGTGGAGCAGGGCGCGCTCTATCCGGGCCTGTTTCGCCTTGTGCGCCAGGGACTGCTGAAGACGCGCTGGGGCACATCAGAGAACAATCGCCGCGCGAAGTTTTACGAGCTGACGGTGGCGGGCCGCAAACGGCTGCTTGAAGAAACACAGAGCTGGAATCGCCTGGTAGCGGCCATGGCCTCTGCCCTGGCTGCACAACCGGAGGAGCTATGAGACTACTGGCTTCAATTCGATCTATACTGCTGAGCCGAATGCATCGCACGGAGTTCCGCGACGAGATGGACGAAGAGCTTCGTGCGCACATGAACCTTCGCGCCGACGATCTGGTGCTAGCCGGCAAGATGCGGGATGAGGCCGAGCGACAGGCGCGCGTGGAGTTTGGCGGGTATGAGCGGTGGAAGGAGGCCAGCCACGAAGCTGCGGGGGGAACCGTAGGCGAGAACCTGCTGCGCGATCTTCGTTTCGGCTTAAGGATTCTGCGCAGATCGCCAATGATCGCTTCGGTCGCCATTGTGACTTTGGCGCTGGGGATTGGCGCGAATACCGCAATTTTCAGCCTGGTGGATGGCGTCTGGCTGCGCCCGCTGCCGATTGCGGACCCCGCACATCTGGTTGCGCTTGAAAGCGTGAAGAGCCGCGCCGCCGCACAGTCCGATCAAGAGACAGGGTCTTCGTATGCGGAGTTTGCGGATCTGCGCCAGCGAGTGCCGGCCTTTGCCGATGTTGCTGCCGCGGACCGAAGGGGCGTGGCTTTGGAAACTCCCAACGGACTGCAAATGCTTTTGTGCGAGGTGGTGAGCGACAACTACTTTACGTTCATGGGCGCACAGCCGGAACTAGGACGGCTGCCGAGCGAAAGCGAGATTGAGCGCGCCGACTCGCCTATTCTCGTGCTGAGCCACAAGACATGGAAGCGCGTGTTCGGCGGTGATCCCGCGATCGTGGGAAAGAACGTAAACGTCAAGGGCGGTCTGGCAACAGTGATGGCAGTGATGCCTGCCGGTTTCAGGGGCACGGAGCGTTTGATCGATCCTCCGGTCTACGTTCCCCAATCGAGCTGGACGATGTGGTCTCCCGACGAGCTGAATGCCCCGCGCACAATCCGCGAGTTTGAGATTTATGCGCGTCTGCGGCAGGGCGCTACTCTCGATCAAGCCAAGGCTCAGTTGCAGGAATTGAGCGCGGACTTATCGAACAGTTATCCGCAGGCGAATGCCGGACGCAGCTTTATCGCTGAATGGCAAGCCAAGACGAGTAATGACGGGATGAAGGTGATCAGCATTCTGGTGCTGGCCATTGCCGGGGCGGTGCTGCTGATTGCGTGCACAAACATTGCCAATCTTCTGCTGGCGCTCAACGACTCGCGACGCAGGGAGTTTGCCATGCGCGTGGCGCTGGGCGCAACACGCGGCCGGCTGCTTCGCCAGCTCGTGACTGAATGCGCGGTGCTGGCGACGCTGGGTGTTGCAGGCGCGCTGGTGCTTGCAGAATGGCTGATTACGCTGGTTCCCAAGCTGATGCCGGACGTTGGATTTCCACTGGGATTCGACTTTCGGATCGATCATCGAGTGTTGCTGTTTACGGCCGTTGCAGGCGTGGTGTCTGTGCTGCTTTGCGGGCTGCTGCCTGCAAGGTCGTCTACTCGGATTTCGCCGCTGGAAGCGATGCGGGCCAAAGCGTGGCCCGGTGGCAGAGCGAAGATGCCGGCGCGCAAGGTTTTCGTGGTGGCACAGCTCGCTGTTTCGACGGCGCTACTGATAGCGACGGGGCTGCTGGTAAGAACTCTGCTGAATCTTGAGGCAATGAAGATGGGCTTCAACAACAGGCAAAACGCGGTGCTGCTGTCAATTGGAGTCAACTATCAAGGTCCGCAGTTGCAGGCGGAGTTTAATGCACTCACCGATCGCATGAGAGCCTTGCCAGGCGCGAAGGATGCGAGCATTGCGCGCGTAGTTCCGTTCGCAGACAGCGGCGGCGGGGCCACCAAGGTCGTACTTGCGCCTGGGGAGACGCCATCGGAGACGGCAGGAATGCCGGTCTGGTTCAACTCCGTCGACAATGCCTATTTTCGCGTGATGGACGTTCCCCTGATGCGTGGACGCAGCTTTGACGGCCGTGATGCGGCTGCCGGTGCGCCGGTAGCGATCGTGAACCAAACGCTGGCGAAGAGGTTGTTTGGCAGCGACGATGTTGTAGGGCGAAGTTTGCGGATCGGCCGGCAGAATCCGCTCAACGCCGAGATTGTGGGCGTGGCATACGACGGCAAGTACGGCGATGTGACCGAGACGCAGCAGCCCTATTTGTATCTTCCACTGGCTCAGGATGGCAACGGAGAGGTGACGCTGATTGTGACCACGAGTGGAAGCGCCACGGCCTTGTTGCCTGCGGCGCGCAAGGCAGTACAACAGGCCAGCCCGGACGCTATTGTTTTGAATAGCCAAACCCTCACAGATCACATGCAGTTAGCCACTTATACGAACCGCATGGCTGCGTGGCTGACGGCATCGCTGGGCGCTTTGGCATTGTTCCTGACTGCGATTGGACTTTACGGCGTGATCGCACACGGCGTGTCGCGCCGGACCCATGAGATTGGCGTGCGCATGGCGCTGGGCGCACGGCGTGCAACGGTTTTTGCGTCGATTCTGAAGGACGGCCTGGTGCTGGCGCTGACGGGCATTGTGCTTGGAACTGGATTGGCCTTCATGCTGGGGCGCGGAATCGGCGACATGCTTTACGGTGTCAATCCCTCCGATCCGGTTACATTCTTTGGTGTTGGCGCGGTTGTGCTTGTAACTTCGGTTTTGGCTGCCATGGGGCCGGCGCGGCGCGCTCTCTCAATTGAACCGCTCAACGCGCTCCGCGAAGAATGAGCGCGAAGCGCAAGTCGATAGGTCGCGCGGCTTCGTTATTTTCGGCTTGTTAAGTGCTGGCGCTCCGTGAGCCTCTACACTGGTTTGGGAGCGCATGACCGAGACGAGCATTGCCAATGACACGATTGCCGCCATCTCCACGCCGCCGGGGCGAGGGGGCATTGGGATCGTGCGCCTGAGCGGGCCCGAGGCCAACTCGATTGCTGTGCAACTGGTGAGGCTGCGGCATCCGCTGGAGCATGGGCGCGCGCGGCTGGCCGATGTGCTTGACGACGACGGCGATGCGGAGAAGATTGACGAGGCGCTGGTGACTTTTTTTGCCGCGCCGAACTCCTACACCGCCGAGGATCTCGTGGAGATTGCAGCGCATGGTTCGCCGGTTGTGCTTGAGCTACTGCTGCGGCGCGCGCTTGGGCTGGGAGCGCGCCTTGCCGAGCCGGGCGAGTTTACCGAACGCGCGTTTCTGTCAGGGCGAATGGATTTGACCCAGGCCGAGGCGGTCCGCGATCTGATTGAGGCGCAAACACTGACTCAGGCGCGCGTGGCAGCGAGCCAGATGGGCGGCGCGCTCAGCCGCCGTGTTGCGCCCACGAAGCAGGCTCTGGTTGAACTGGTGGCGTTGCTCGAGGCGGGTATCGATTTTGCCGAAGACGATGTGGATGTTGCGCCCAAGGCAGAGATTGCGCGCAGAATTGAGACGCTGCAACCGGCGCTTACGGCGCTTGAGGCTACGTTTGCGCGCGGGCGCGTTGTGCATGACGGACTGACGCTGGCGATTGTGGGCCGCCCCAATGCAGGCAAGAGCTCGCTGTTCAATCGCCTGGTGGAGCGGGACCGAGCCATTGTGACCGCGACTCCCGGCACTACGCGCGACCTGGTGACGGAGCGCATTTTGCTGGACGGCATTCCGCTGGAGCTGGTGGACACGGCCGGATTGCGCGAAGGCACGGAGGAAGCCGAGCAACTTGGCATTGCGCGCAGCCGCGAGGCGCTGGCCGATGCGGGTCTGGTGCTGATTGTGCTGGACGCAACCCAGACGCTTAACGAAGAAGAGTATCGACTGCTGGCGGCCGCGGAGGGCAGGCCAGCGGTTGTAGCGGTAAACAAGTGCGACTTGAAGACGCCTGGCACGGACGGCGGCGCAACGAGGAATGCAGCCGAGATTTCCGGCATTCCCGCGATTGAAACTTGTGCCCTGACTGGCGAAGGAATCCCGCTGGTGCGCGAACGCATTCTGGCTTTGGCGACCGGCGGCGCGGCAGCAGAGCCGGGCATGTTAACGAGCCTTCGCCACCAGCAGTCGATTGCGACCGCACTGGCGGCATTGGCCGATGCGGCGCAGGCAAACGCGAACTCCATTCCGCACGAAATGATCTTGCTGGACCTCTACCGCGCGTTATGGGCACTTGACTCCCTGACGGGTCAAACCACATCGGACGACATACTGAAGTTGATCTTCACGACCTTCTGCATCGGAAAATAACCCCGCTTCCGCGACGGTCCAATTAAATGTAGAAATACCCAATAATTCCTTGTAAATACGAGGTTTAGTGTCCTAGAATGTCTCTTAGCGACTCATGGAAGCCAAACCACAATGAGTTGCCAGTGAGTTGCGGATAGCGAATACAGACATTTTCTCCTCTGGCGACTCACGGAAGGGCACGAATGCAGCTCA
>CAYZVG010000245.1:0-5223 GCA_964481595.1 uncultured Occallatibacter sp.
CGCGACGCCCACCACGCGGCCCCATGAATCGATGGCGGCCGACAGCAGCACGAGCGTGATGCCGATGGCTCCGCCCAAAACCGGAATCAGGTTCAACGCACCCATCAGCACGCCCAACGCGTAAGCATAGCGCACACGTAAAGCCAGAAAAACCAGGGTGCTGGTGACGCCGAGGATCAGCATCAGGCTTCCCTGCCCCAGCAACCACTTGTCCATGCGCGCGCGGGCCAGTTGCAGTGTGCGGTCAAGCCGCTCCCGGCTGCCGCCAGGGATAAAAGACAGGAACCACGCGTAGGTGTGTTCGCCCTCCAGCAGAAAATAGAGGGTGAGAATGCAGCCCATCGCCAGGCTGAACAGCTTACTTGCCCATCCCCTGATGGAGGTGAGCAGATAGGTCGCCGCCTGCCCGGCAAAACTCTGCGCCTGATCCACAAGGTCGCTTGCCGCAAGGTGTTGCGCCAGTGGAATAGATTGCAGCCGCTTGGCAAGCGCGGGAATGCGCGTGGGCATCTCGCCGGCAAACTGTTGAAAGTCTTCAATAACCGGCGGCAGCGCAAGAAAGCCGAAGGCGGCAATCGCACCCACCGCAGCCAGCAGAAGAATCGGAATTGCCCAGCCCTTGAACGGCTGCCAGCGGCCGATTCTGAAGCGGCCAACAGACGCCACCATGGGCGAAAGCACCACTGCGAAGAGCGCGCTCACATAAAGCAGAATCAGCTCGTCGCGAAGCACCCACGCCAGATAGGCCGCTACTCCGAGCGCGAACGCAAACAGGATCGCCTTGCGCGGGTCGCGCTCGGAACTTTGCGGCTGGGTCATTGCTTTTCCTTCCTAGAGCCTTGTTATTGATCGCCGCTGAGAATCGATCCAACTATGCCGCCCAGAAGCCCGCCGCCAATGCTGCTGGGCGCCGGCCGCCTTTCGCCGTGCGGCAGATACTCGTTGATCTGGTGCGCAAGCCGCGAGATGGGCAGCGTCTGCAGCCACACGCGTCCTGGCCCCTGCATCATGGCCAGGAACAACCCATCGCCGCCGAAGATCATGTTCTTGATGCCCGGAACAGTGGTGATCTGGAAGCCGACCGAGCTTTGAAACGCGCCCACGTGGCCGGGATGCACGCGCAGCACTTCGCCGGGAGCAAGATCTTTCACAATCAGCTCGCCGCTCAGCTCAAGCCATGCAACTCCCTGCCCGGCCAGGCGCTGCAGCAGGAACCCGTCGCCGCCAAAGATGCCCGCGCCCAGCGACTGCTGAAATCCAACGCTGATTGAGACCATCGGGGTGGCGCATAAGAACCCGTGACGGTGAACCATGAACTCCTGGCCCGGCCCAACCTCGACCGGCACAATGTGTCCCGGCACCTTGGCGGCAAACGCCACTTCGCCGGGGTACTGGAATGCGCGGTACTCGGTCATGAAGATGCTGCCGCCGCCGGCCACGCGTTTGAGAACGCCGAACAGGCCCCCGCCGCCGCCCATCTGCGTGTGCGTCGACATCTGGATTGAAGCCGTCAACCAGGAGAGCTCTCCGCTCTCTGAGAAGACGCTCTCGTTGGGATCTAGTTGCACCTCGAGCACCGGCATGGTGGTGCCCTGAATTCTGGTCTGCATGGTTGAATGCTCCTTTCAGGCACCAGTGTACCTGCGCCGAGAGCAAATGGCTGTTGGAATCCGATTGGATTGAGAGCAATCGCATTTCAAATGTCGTAGTGGAGATTCGTTAAGACGAAGGGCTTCAAGCTGTCTTTTGGAGGGAGCAGGGGCATTTATGCCCCTGAAAACCTGTTGAACAGGAAACGGCTTTAGCCGCGGGCCTTTCAGCGTAAAGCAATGCAACGCCCGCGCCTGAAGGCGAGTGTCTTTGCTGGTCGCATCAGGGGCATAAATGCCCCTGATCCCTCCTCGCAAACCCCAAACAACAGTGCGCAGTCAGCGAAATCTTCAAATGCGACTGCACTACCGATTGGATTGAGACCGGAAGCGCGCGCCGCTTTACCACGCCACCAGCTCATCGCCGGAGGAGGGCGACATAAACGTTACCGGCGGCGGATCGGGGCTCCCCGGCTCAGCACAACGCTGGATGGATTCGGGGCCGGCTGCTCGCGCGCGGCCAAGCGCCTGCTCCGCTTCGCGCAAGACCACAACCGGCGAACGGCCGTAGCTGGCAGCCAGGCCGAAACACGCCGACAGGCGAATCGACTCGCCGTCTACGCGAAACGGTTCGCTGAAGACATCCAGGCGCAGGCGCTCGGCCAGCATCATCGCGTTTGCGGGGTCGCAACTGGGCAGCACTACCAAGAACTCGTCCAGTCCGGGCCGGCCAAGCAGGTCGTAGCTGCGCAGCAGCCGGCGTGTGCGCGCCGCCACCTGACATAACAGCTCATCGCAAATCTCGCCGCCGAAGCGCGAATTCCAATGACCGAAGTCGTCGATGTCAAACAGAACCAGACAGAGCGAAGACTTTGTGCGCTGCACGCGATCGGTCTCACGGAACATCATGGTCAGCAAGGCGTCGCGATTGTAGACGCCGGTCAGCCGGTCAAGTTGCGCGTCAAGCACCGTGGCCGCGCGCAGGCTGGCGAGTTCCCGCTGCAGCCGATGAACGCGCAGCGCTTGCTCCACGCGCAGCCGCCAATAGCACCTCTCGTCCCCGCGCGGAATCATGTCGTCAATCGTGCCCTGCTGCATCCGCTCAATCAGTTCGCGGCTTACGGCGTCGGCGATCAGAATAATGGGGAACCTTGAGCCCGCCTGGCTGGGCCGCGCGGCCACCAGCAACTGCCCCAACTCCATGCCGGGAAGATTCTCATCGAGCAGTGCCAGACCAAGCGGATGGGGCGCGTTCATGGCACCCAGCGCAGCCTCCGCCGTGAGCACAATCACCGGGCGTCCGCCCGCAGCCAACAGAACCGGCTCAATTGCCGCCAGCAGCTCGGGATCGGGCGAAGCCAACAAGAACGCGGGAGCGGGGTCAATTTGCATCCTCAAGATCATCTCCGTAAGGGATTGATCGGCGAGGATTAGAAAACATTTAGGCCGGCCTGTGGGTTTCTTGGCCGATTCTCATGACGATTGCGCACGATGGCGATACTAAACGTAACGTACTGCGGTAGCCGGTGAACGCCCGCTCAATTCCATGCGCCCGCCGCTTGTGTATCGAAACAAGACAGTAGCGCACGGAATCGGCGCAATCTCATTTGGAGTCCAAATCGGGAGGAACAGCGGCTTTGAAAGGGCACGGCTTTCAGCCGTGCCGCAAATATCCGCAAAATTGCTGGGCTTGAGCCCCTGGGGGAAGATTTCAGCCGCCTTTGAAAACCATTCCTCAGAGGCTAAAGCCAACTTCCTTCTCTACCACCTGCTTCGGCACGGATAAATCCGTGCCCTTCCAAAACAATCCCGCTCTGCTCTTTCAAATGCGATTTCCCTGCGCACGGAATTGGCAAGATTCTGTGGCGGGAAAATCAGTCGACGAAATCAACCTTGGGAGCAATGGGAATGATGCCGCGCTCGTGGCCCAGGTCAAGCAGCTTGCGGATGGCCTCGCGGCCGTCTGCGCCGTAGTCCATGGTGCGCTCGTTCACGTACATGCTCACAAAGCGGCTGGCCAGATTGGTGTCCAGGTCGCGCGCAAACTGCATGGCATATTCCAGGGCCTGTTCGCGGTGGTCTAGCGCGTGCTGAATGCTGTCGCGCAGGGCCTTGGAGATGATGGCGTGCTTCTCCGCGCCGAGCGAGCGGCGGATGGCATTGCCGCCCAGCGGCAGCACCAGGCCGGTCGTCTCCTGCCACCAGATGCCCAGGTCGAGCACCTTGTACAGGCCGCTTGATGAATAGGTAAGCTGGCCCTCGTGGATGATGAGGCCGGCATCGTAGGTTCCCGCCTGAATTGCGGGAATGATCTTGTCGAAGGGAACAACCTCGGTCTTGATGGCGGGATTGAAGACCTTCAGCGCCAGGTAGGCGGTGGTCAGCGTGCCCGGCACGGCAATCTTGATGCGATCCAGATCTTCGAGAGCGAGCTTTTTGCTGGAGACGATCATGGGGCCGTAACCCTCGCCCACGCTGCCCCCGCAACCCATCAGGGTGTAATTGTCCTGCACGTAAGGATAGGCATGAAAGCTGATGGCGCTGACGTCGAAAAAGGCTTCTTCCTGGGCGCGGCGATTGAGTGTCTCAATGTCGCAGAGAGTGTGTGAAAAACGGTATCCCGGCACGCGAATTTTATTCGTAGCCAACCCATAAAACATAAAAGCATCATCTGAATCGGGGCTATGAGCGATAGAAATATCGATAACGCCGTCTTTACCGGCTTCGGATTGGTTGACACTCGACACTCGGCAGATCCTTTCAGGTGTTTCAAACAACAGGTGCAACTGGGTTGGATGCGGATGGAACCTTTGCAGTTTCTAGCGATTACATTCGCTTCACCGCTGAATCATGGCTCCGGCTCCACATCGGTCCCTTTGGGGGCGCCGGGCGCTGCCGGCGTTCCATCGTCCGGACTCTTGCGCCGCAGCCAGATGTGACGAGCTACGGCGGCGGCCGCAAAGAGCAGTCCCGCCAGCGAGACAAGGAGCCCAATCATTAACCAGCGCATAGGTACGAACCACCCAAGAATATCAGACGGCCATCCCCGGAGAGCCGTGAATGCGCCGCCGCGCGCCTGCCACCGAAGTGGCATTGTGCACCCGCGCCCAAAACGAGCTTTGCGGCGTACTGTGGGCTGCGCAAGCAGCGAGGAGCCGGCATCAGGCTTTGCGCAGGCCGCCCTGCATCCAATCGAGATAGGCGTGGCTGCCAGACTCGACCATAAGCACCAGGAACTCCGGTGTTTGATAGCTGTGCAGCGCGTGCAGGCGGGCTTCAAGAGCAGGAAGGTGCTCCAGGCTGGTCTTGATCAGCAGCAGCGTCTCGGCCGACGACTCCACCTCGCCCTGCCAGCGATAGATGGATTGCGCGCCAGGGATGGCGGTGACGCAGGCGGCCAGCCGCTCCTCGACAAGCGTGCGGGCAAGCCGCTCCGCTTCTTCGCGGCTGCCCACCGTGGTGAGAACGATGCGCGCTGTGGTTTTGGCCTCGGGCATGGTTTGCAGTCCGGATCGCTACAAAGAAAGCGATGCTGCAAACACTTTACGTCAGATTTCGCTTGCGGGGGTGGAGAAGGAGCAGCTTCTTGCTTCTAGCTTCTAGCCGGGTGCCCCAGGTCTGGATTTTCAGACCT
>CAYZVG010000246.1:0-5170 GCA_964481595.1 uncultured Occallatibacter sp.
TGTGCTCTTCCGATCTGCGCCGCCGGGCATGGCAATCACGCTCCATATCGGCCCCGGCTCAAGGTTTAGGCGTTCAGCATCCCATCGGCTTGTTCCGTTACGGCGCAGCAGGTAGGCGCCGCTCTTGTCGGCGATGGCTACCTGGCCCGGAGCGGCTTCAGTAAATACCGTGCCCATGTGCTGTGAGAATCGTTCCAGCGGTTCCGGGGGAGGCACCGCGGCAAAGCTGCCCTCCGCCGTCTCAAAGTAGATGCCGGCAGTGGTGCCCACAAACAGCGTTCCATCGCTGGTTTCGTACAAGCTCTGAATGAGACGGGCCGTCAGCCCGTCGGCCGGCCCATACTTCCTGAACTGGTTGCCGTCGTAGCGGTACAACCCATTCTCTGTTCCCAGCCACAGGTACCCGCGATGATCCTGGATAATGCTGTCGACATTCTTGTTTTCCAGCCCCGCGCTTTCATCGCTGAAGCTGTAGTGCTGGCCCAGGCAAACCGAGGCGTTCAGTGCCAACGCAGCGATTGCGCACCACAGGAATCTGAGCTTACTTAGCCTGGAACGTACCTTGCCTGACAACGAGGGCCTTTCAGTTATGTATGACTTTATTTAGAGAGTTTAACGCCGGGCGCGTATTTGGACCATCGCAATCCGCATGGCCTCATACGAAAGGTGTAGAACCGTCGCATGACTCTGGAGTCTGCGGAAAAACTCATCCTAGCCGCCACATTCAGCGGTCTTGTAATAAGTGCACGGCTCAAAAGGTTGCGGAAGAACTCCTCCTGACCCCCACATTGAGAAGTTTTGCAACAAGGGCACAGCTTCAGCCGGGCCGCAAATGCTTGAAAAATAATCGTTACGGCTTTAGCCGCTGCCGAGTTTCGCTTCGCAGCAGGACAACCGGCTTGCCTTCTTCCGCAGCCTCTCTAGTCGCACACCAGTGCGCTTTGCTCGAACGGCTCGCTCCCGTCTTCGACTTCATCCTCGGATTCCGGCATCGATTCCACGCTGTCCTGTTCGCCAAGTCTTGGCGCAAAGAACCGCTCCACCTCGCCCAGAACGGCCGCGCCAGTGCGCGCGTGGTAGATGGCTGCGCGCAGCTTTGCGCCGCCCGGCACTCCATGCGTAAACCACGTGGCAAACTGCTTCATCTTGCCTTCGGGATCGCCCAGGCGGGCGTCGCGCGGCAAGTCTTTGGTCGCTTCGGTCTCGGCCAGCAGCATTTCAAAATAAGCGCGGATCATCTGGTAGCGGTCTTCGAGCGTGGGCCGCTGGTATGCGCCCGTCTCGGTGTACTGCGCAATCTGCCGAAAGATCCACGGATTGGCCGGGGCCGCGCGGCCGATCATCACCGCATCGCACCCAGTCTCCGCAATCATGGCCGCCGCGTCTTCCGGTGTGCGAATGTCGCCATTGCCGATGACCGGAATGCGCACCGCCTGCTTTACCGCCGCGATCCACTGCCACTGCGCCTGCCCGCTGTAGCCCTGCTCGCGCGTGCGGGCGTGCAGCGCCACGGCGTTCAGGCCCTCCTGCTCGGCCATGCGCGCCAGCTCCACGCAAACAATCTGCCGCTCGTTCCAGCCCATGCGGAACTTTACGGTGAAGGGAATCGTCACCGCCTTGCGAACGGCGCGGAAGATCTCGCCAATCTTGGGCAGGTCGCGCAGCAGCCCCGAGCCGCCGTTGCAGCCCACCACGCGCTTGGCCGGGCAGCCCAGGTTAAGGTCAACGGTGTCAAAGCCCGTTTCCTCCACAATGCGCGCCGCGTCGGCCAGCGTCTCGGCATTCGAGCCGAAGAGCTGCGCGCCAATGGGATGCTCGTCGTCGTAGAAGCTCAGGTAGCGGCGGCGTTTGGTCTCGCGCATCCGCGCCAGCCCGTCGGCTGAGGTGAACTCCGTCATCAGCAGCCCGCAACCCGATTGCGCATTCGAGACTTCGCTCTCGATCGCTGCCGAGGAAGCATCCTGGCCCGCGGCCTGCGCACCGGCAGTAGACGTAAACAAGCTGGCATGGCGGATAAACCGCCGGAACACGGTATCGGTAACGCCGGCCATGGGCGCAAGCACTGTCGCCGGCCGCACCACAACCGTGCCCAGCCGCACCTCCGCCGGCACGCGCGCCACAGCGGGCATCGCATGCTCAATGGGCTCGTCCCAGTCCTTGTTTACCGTGAACCCTTTGCCAGCCATAAATGCGGCCTCTAGCTCCTAGCTCTCAGCCTTCAGCTCTCAGCCTTCAGCTTTCAGACCTCAGCCTTCAGCTTCTCATCCTTGTTGGGTGCGCGACTGTCTTAATTCTTCGCTCTCCCACTGAATCTGAGTGTCCCTATCTCGTTCAACATCGAGTCTGGGTGGGAAAGCACGGCAGTCGGCCAATATCTCAATCAAGCACAACTCTGGGTGCCCCAGGTGCCTCGCTTTTGGGCACCTGGGACAGCGCACCACTCAGTTCGTCCGGCCACGCACTTTCCGAAATTCCTCAGTCGTCAGCCCAGCACGAAAAACTGAAAGCTGACAGCTGAAGGCTGAAAGCTGCCTTTGAACGAACAAGGCCTCCGCCGAAGCGGAGGCCCAATCGTGCTTACTGCCAATCGAGCGCAATGATCGGCCGGCAGCTGCCTACTTGGCTGCTGCCGCTGCCACTGCGTCGTTTGACTTGGCGTACTTGCGCCGGAACCGCTCAACGCGTCCCGCCGTATCCACGAGGCGCTGTTTGCCGGTGAAAAACGGGTGGCAGCTCGAGCAGATTTCAACGGAGATGTCGCCCTTGTGGGTCGAACGGGTCTCGAAATGACTGCCGCAGGCGCACTTTACCTGGACCGCGGCGTAGTTGGGGTGGATCTTTTCCTTTGGCATGGCTTTTGAGACAAACCTTTCCTGCAATCGTTCGTTTCTATTCTAGTTGGATTCCCCAGCAATGGCAATTGTTGCGGAAAATGCTGTAGCGGGCCGACCAGGAATATGTCGGCCAAAAGGGCGAAGCCCAATTGGAATATGCTCTCCGCCGGCAAGCGCCGTAAGTGAGGCCGCTTGGGCAAAACAATTGATGCTAAAAGGGATCAATAGCGCGCAGCTTACCAGTCAACTGTTGGCCGGGGGCAAGGTAGAGCTGGCGTTCCGGCTGATCGTCCCCGATAAGGATGGCCCCTGCCGCGCCAAAGAGCAGGAGAGCCGCGATTCCCGTGGCCACGGCGCAGGCAGGGCATGCCGCTGCGAGCGCGACGGTGCCCCAAATTGCCACAGCTACTCCGCCATTGAGCCCAAGTGCCAATCGGATCTTCAAGCCCATGTCACCGGGCAGGATGAGGGCGAGGACTTGTTGCCGGAGATAGGTACGTGGACTGCCGATGCCACGTGAACAGACGAGCTTCTCCATGGTGAATGTCTGGATGTGGCAGGTTTGGCGGCGCTGGGGCTGGTCCAGTGTGACAACGATGATCTTGTGTTTGGAGATGCCGACTGTTTGCGCGAATTGCCATGTGTTGCTGGTAGGGCCGGCGGGGATCGCGTCTGAAGTCGAGGATTGGGCGAAGGCTATGGTGGTACAGACCAGCGTGAGTGCAG
This sequence comes from uncultured Occallatibacter sp., assembly GCA_964481595.1. Classification (GTDB taxonomy): domain Bacteria; phylum Acidobacteriota; class Terriglobia; order Terriglobales; family Acidobacteriaceae; genus Telmatobacter. Next base: position 3,561 of record CAYZVG010000246.1, read on the forward strand.
TGAAAGCAAAGACCCTGCGGATGGCTTGGTGGAGCATGAACAGTCTCCTGAAGTTGCCCTGCGTTGATGACAAGAAATAAGCGTGCGGTGGGTTGAACTGAACTCAAACCGCCCCACAACCGAAACAATAGCTATTTGCCGCCCTCCAGCGCCGCTTCCACCAGCGGAGCCATAATCGCATATCCCGCCGGCAGGGGATGCACCCCATCCCGGCTCAGCGTCGATGGCAATCCGCCCCGCTCGTCCTTCATCGCCGTGTGGAAGTCAACATACGTGTGGCCTTTAGCCGCCGCATAACTCTTGATCCACTCGTTCAGCTCCACAACCTTGTGTGCGGGATACTGTCCCGGAGCCCACGGAAAATCGTACGCCGGCAGCACCGAGCACAGCACCACCCTGATGTGGTTGGCCGCGGCCATCTCGGACATCGCCGCCAGGTTGTTTTCAATGTCTTCCAGCGTCTCCGGCCCGGTGTTTCCGGCAATGTCGTTGATGCCGGCCAGAATCACCACCGTCTTCGGCTTCAGCCCGACCACATCCTGGTGGAAGCGCAAAACCATCTGCGGCGTGGTCTGCCCGCTGATGCCGCGATTGATATACGGCTTGCCCGCAAACGACTGGTCAAGATGCCAGCCCTCCGTGATGGAGTCGCCCATAAACACCACGCGGTCCTCGCCCCTGGCCGGTAGCCCAAGCTTCACGTCGTCCTCCTTGAACCTGGCCAGATAGGCGAAATCGCTCAGCATAAGCTGGTCGTGCTTGCGCCAGTAGTCGTTGTCTGGATGCCCCGAGGGCGTGAGTTTTTCCGGCGCAGGCGTCGCTGCCTGCCCGTTCGCCGCCCCGCTTCCCGCATTCTGTGCAACCATCGCTGCCGGAGCCATCAATCCCGCAAAAATCACTGCCAACCATACGTTTCGCATCGCTTTTCTGTTCCCCCCATCCCGCGCATCCGATTGTAGGCAATCGCACGCCGCTCTGGCTCCGCTCTTTTCCACAATTGGGCCCCTGCGCTCCACCGGGGTCTGTTCCCGCCGCGTGCGCTAGGCTTAGAGAGCCATGACTGAATGCGCAATCTGCGGAGGGCTGGGGCTGGTCCGCGTAATGTCGGAGGCCGGTGGCTGGGTCTCCCGCGCCTGCGAGTGCCAGGACGTTGAGCGCGAGCAGCGCCGCATTGCCGCCGCGCACATTCCGGAGCGCTATCGCCAATACACTCTCGACGGCTACGAGACCGCCTTTCGCGGAGCACATCCCTCGCTTGGCCAGGCCCACCTGACCGCCCGCCGCTTTGTCGAGGCCTATCCCGTGGATACCGCGGGCAAGGGCCTGCTGTTTGCCGGTTCCATCGGCGTTGGCAAAACGCATCTTGCCGTCGGTGTTCTGCGCCGCCTGGTGCAGGAGCGCGGCGTCCGCGGCCTCTTCTGCGACTACCGCGAGCTGCTCAAAAGCATCCAGAACAGCTACAACCCCCAGGTGCAGACCACCGAGTTGGATCTGCTCAAGCCCGTCTTTAACGCCGAGGTGCTGGTGCTCGACGACCTGGGCGCGCAAAAGCCCAACGAGTGGGTGTGGGATACGGTGGCCCTCATCCTCAACTCCCGCTATAACGACAA
>CAYZVG010000247.1:0-5149 GCA_964481595.1 uncultured Occallatibacter sp.
GCGTCGATTTCAACGTGCCGCTCACTGAAGACGGCTCGACCATCACCGACGACACGCGCATTGTGGCCACGCTGCCCACCATCGTCTACGCGCTCCAGCACAAAGCCAAGGTCATCCTGGCCTCGCACTTGGGCCGCCCAAAGGGCAAACCGAATCCAAAGTATTCACTCAAGCCGGTCGTCAGCCGCCTGCGCGAACTGCTCGATAAGCAACTCGGCCAGAGCGTCAACGTCGCCTTCTCGCCCGACTGCGTGGGCGATGTGGCCAGTGAACTCGCCCGCCAGCTTGAGTCCGGTCAGGTTCTGCTGCTTGAGAATCTCCGCTACCATGCCGAAGAGGAAGCCAACGACCCCGCCTTCTCAAAGGCGCTGGCCTCGCTGGCCGATGTCTACGTCAACGACGCCTTCGGCTCCGCGCACCGCGCCCACGCCTCCACTGAGGGAATCACCCACTTCGTTCAGCCCGCCGTGGCCGGCCTGCTGATGGAAAAGGAAATCACCTACCTCGGCAAAGCCCTTGAAGCTCCCGAGAAGCCATTCGTCGCCATCATCGGCGGCTCCAAAATCTCCGGCAAAATCGACGTCATCCAGAACCTGCTCGACAAGGTAGACACGCTGGTCATCGTCGGCGGCATGGCGTACACCTTCCAGCGCGCACTGGGCGTGGCCACCGGCAAAAGCCTTGTTGAAGAAGACAAAATCGAGCTGGCCGGTGAGACTCTCAAGAAGGCCAAGGCAAAGGGCGTCAACCTGCTGCTTCCGGTCGACAACATCCTCGCCGACAGCTTCTCAAACGACGCCAAGACTCAGACCTGGGATACGTCGGTCGACTTCCCCGCAGATTGGCAGGGCCTCGACATCGGACCCAAGTCCATCGCGGCCATTGAGACAGTCCTCGCCGCGGCGCGCACCATCGTGTGGAACGGGCCGGCTGGCGTCTTCGAGTTCCCGCGTTTTGCCATCGGCACCAACGCCATCGCCAAGGCTGTCGCGGCCAACAAGTCCGCCATCTCCATCATCGGCGGCGGCGACTCGGTGTCGGCCATCAACAAAACCGGCCTCGCCGATCAAATCACACACATCTCCACCGGCGGCGGAGCCTCCCTCGAGTTCCTCGAAGGCAAAAAACTCCCCGGCGTTGAAGCGCTCACTGAGAAGTAAAACAGGGATCAGAGATCAGGGAACAGGGATCAGCAAAGCCGGGTTTCCCAGGTCTGGATTTTCAGACCTGGGAAACCTCGAATGCTGGAGTTCGTACTATCCCAGGTCAAAAGCGAGACCGGGGGCACTCAATCATTTTGGGATGGTCAGACCTGGGCCACCCGCCGTCGAAGCGCTCACGGACAAGTAACTCGAAAATCGGTTGTTAGATAACTAGGATCGGCCAAAACGCGCATCCGGTGGAAGAGCACCGGATGCGCGTTATGCCTTTTGTGCCATGCCGCTGAAGGCCGGTTTCGCGCTATAATCACGGCGTGGAGATTACGTTCGACCCGAAGAAGAGCGAGCGCAACCTCCGTGAGCGTAACCTCAGTTTTGAGCAAGCAGCTGGATTCGATTTTGCTTCGGCCTTCTACTTCCACGAATTGCGCAACGGAGAGCCGCGTCTGGTTGCCGCAGGATACTTAAAGAAGCGGTTACATATTCTTTGTTTTTGGCAACGACGCGTGGGATTAGGGTAATCAGTTTTCGCAAAGCAAATGATCGGGAGGCGCGCAAATATGGCAAACCCAAGACCTTTGACAATTGAGGAAGGCGAAGTTCGCGAGTTGAGCTCAGATGATTTGGCTAAATTTGTTCCTTTCTCCGCGCTGCCTGCAGAACTGCAGGCTCTACTCTCCGAGCCAAAGCAAGTTTCGCCCGATGTGGAAACTCCGAAGACTGAGCAACCTGCGGCTTAATCCCGCTTGCCGGGAGCCTCTGATTCCGCGGCCACTGGCTTCATCATCACAAATGGCCGCCCATTCTTCGTGATGACGTAGGTGTATCCCTTCTTCTCCACCAGGTCGATTATCTCCAGGCAATTCAACTGAAGTTCCTCTACCGAGACGGTCTTCATCCTGCAATCTACTTCTTCTTTGCGCATAGGTTCCCCCAAAATATCTCATCGGCTGAATCGGGAGTAACATCGATTCAGTCGTTCTGCAATCTCCACCTTAAGGAATTGAATCCAGTGCCCTATTACTCCCGTGTCCTTTCCAAAGACGACGAGTTCCCTTCCTTCGAGGAGCTCGCCGAGTTCGTTCGCTCCGAGCATCCCGACTTCAAGCTCAACATCGAAGAAGGCACTGAAGAGGAGTGGGAGATCCTTCTGCTCTCGAGCAACGACGAGATCGAAGTCGCCATGCTCGAACGCAATCCTGTCATGGACGGCTCCATGGGCCAGGACCAGATCGCAGACTTCCTTGAGGATCTTGTGGACTGCAAGCCAAACAGCGCCGTGCAATGGCTTGAGGATTACCTGCTCTCCGTCAAAACCGTCTACGCCTTTCAGCATCTGCAAGGGGCTGAGTTGGTCGACGGTGGCAATGCCCTCCACGCGCTTCGTTCTCTGCTTTGGGAGCGCGGCGACGCCATCATTCAAGCCGACGGCGAAGGCTTCACCAACGAAGAGGGCTTCCACATCGTCTGGCAGTTTTCCGACTCCGTCTCCGGCCCTTGGAACATGGGCGTGCTGCAAGACGGCGCATGGCATCACTTCACCATGGACCTCGGCGATCCCGATCACCGCGCCGCCTTCCTCAAGGGAACGGTCCCGCCGGACCTCACAGCCGTCCTGGGATCTGGCCGATAACAACCGTGCATTCGCATGTTGCCACTCGTGCGGTTCCCTGATTTTGGTCCGCTTTGTGCCCGTCGTCACCCCGGCCTGCAATTCCATCCAATAAAATTGTTCTCAGGAGCTCACAAAACATGTCACGGAAAGCACTGATCGCCGCCAATTGGAAGATGTATAAGACGCCTGCGGAAGCAAAGGCGTTTGTCGACGCATTTTTACCGCTCGTTGCCTCGCACACCCGCGATGAGATTGCGCTCTTCCCATCGCCCGTGCTGTTGCCCGCCGTGGTTGAGGCCGCCAAGGGCTCAAACGTCGCCGTAGGCGCGCAAAACATCCACTTTGCCGAGGAAGGCGCCTACACCGGCGAAACTTCCATCGGCCAGTTGATTGCCGTCGGCGGAACCCACACCCTCATCGGCCACTCCGAGCGCCGCCAGTATTTTGCCGAGACTGACGAGATCGTCAACAAGAAGCTTCACACGGCGCTTAAGCATGGCATTGTGCCGATTGTGTGCGTGGGAGAAGTGCTGGCCGAGCGCGAAGCCGACAAGACCGCCGACGTGCTCAAAACCCAGATCACCGGCGCATTCGTGGGCATCACCGCTGAGGCCGCCGCGCCCATCGTCATCGCCTATGAGCCGGTCTGGGCCATCGGTACCGGCAAAACCGCCACGCCTGAAATTGCAGTCGACGCGCACAAGATCATCCGCGCTGAAGTGGCCAAACTCCTCGGCGCCGATGTTGCCGCGGCCATCCGCATCCTCTATGGCGGCAGCGTCAAGCCCGACAACGCCACCGCGCTCATTGGCATGGAAGAGATCGACGGTGCTCTGGTTGGCGGCGCAAGCCTCAAGCCCGACTCCTTCGAGAAGATCGTCAAGTACTAAGCCCGCAATTTCCAATCCGCAAAAGCAAGGCCGCGGCGAATATCGCATTCGCCGCGGCCTCTTTACTTTCGCGCGCAGTTTACTTGCTCTTGCCCTTCTCGCCGCGCATTACGCCAAAGACGTAAATCGTCGTCGAGTGGAACGTCTGTCCCGGCACAAGCACGGTCGTCGGAAAGTTCGGGTGGTTCGGCGCGTCTGGAAAATGCTGCGTCTCCAGGCTGAACGAGCCCTGCATTGCCCGCCGCGGAAAAGACGGCGCGCCCGCGGGTGCGGGCCTGGGCGGCGGATTGCGCGGCACGTAGAACTGCAGTCCCGGCTCCGTCGTGAGCACCTGAATCGTGCGTCCGCTTGCCGGGTCGTCCACCTCTACCTGGGGTGCGTCCAGCCCCGGCGCGCGCAGCACAAAGCTGTGATCGTAGCCGCGATCGGGCGCCTTGTCGCCGATGGCGTGCGCTGTGCGGAAATCAAACGGCGTGCCCTCCACCGTCGCAATCTCCCCGGTCGGAATCTGGCGCGCGTCGAACGGCGTGTATTTGTCCGCGTCGATACGGGCCACATCGTCAAGCACCGGCGTCGCCGGATCGTCGCCCAGGTTAAAGTACGCGTGGTTGGTAAAGTTCACCACCGTTTCCTTGTCCGTGGTTGCTTCGTATTGGATCTTCAGCGCCGGATTCCCTTTCCGCTCGGTCAGCGTAAAGCTCACCGTAAAGTCGAGCGTGCCCGGAAAGCCCATGTCGCCGTCAGGAGAAACCAGGCTCATGGCCACGCCGTCTGGAATCACCTTGGCCGTAAAGGTCTTCTTGTTGAATCCTGTCGGCCCGCCGTGCAGCGCAATGCTCTTCGGTCCCGGCGGTATCTGGTAGGTCTTGTCGCCCAGCATAAACTGCCCGTGGTCGATGCGGTTGGCGTAGCGGCCAATGGTTGCGCCCTGCAGCGCGCCCATGCCCAAATAGCCCTTCACGCTGTCCTGGCTCAGCAGTACATTGCCCATCGCGCCCTTGCGGTTAGGCACGCGAATGCTAACGAGATGCGCGCCGTAGGTGGTCACCGTCACCTCGGCCTTCGCCGCTTTAATCGTGTATAGCTCCACAGGCGCGCCGCTTGCGTCCTGTCCCCATGGAATGTGCGTTACCGTGGCTGCCTGAGTGCCGAGTGGCAGGCATATACAAACCGCGGCCAAATAAGCCAAGCGCTTCATAAGTTCCCCTTCTCTCAAATCGACTTGCGATAGATCGATTTACGAAATCCGATCCGAAAATCCGTACCAGTATACGCGGGCCATCCCGCAGCTTGCCTGCACAATCCTTCCGCGCCGGCCGCTGCCCTCCCGGGCCGACGTTTGTCCGGCAGATCATCCATTTTATTGTGTGGTGAATCCTTGCTCAGTCGCTTCTAGCATCTCACCTCTAAAACTCACGACAAAACCGAGGCTGTCATTCTTCTATGAAAAAGGCCGCACCTGTCCATAGATATTTGCGAATAGT
>CAYZVG010000248.1:0-5107 GCA_964481595.1 uncultured Occallatibacter sp.
GTTTCTGTTTTCCACTTCGCATCCGCCATCGGTTGCGGCCACTTGCATTGCGGCCTTCGACATTCTGGAGAACGAGCCGGAGCGGATTGAGCGCTTGTGGGCGAACACACGCTATTTTCAAGGCGAGCTGCGGCGGATTGGGTTCAACATTGGCGGCGTAAACACGCCGGCCACTGAGACGCCAATTACGCCGGTGATTGTGGGCGAAGGACGGGCGGCCATGGAGTTCTCTCTCGCGCTGTTTGACGAGGGCGTGATGGGGACGGGGATTGCGTTCCCGACCGTTCCTGAAGGCAAGGCGAGGATTCGGCTGATTCTGACCAGCGAGCACACCCGCGCACAGCTTGACCAGGCGCTGGAAACACTGGAACGTGTGGCCAAGCGGTTGGGGATCTTACAATAGGACCCTATGATCGCTCATTTGCGCGGCAAGCTCCTCTACAAAGAACCGGGTCAGGCTATTGTCGAGGCCGCGGGCGTGGGCTACGACGTGACCATCTCCGTGCCCACGTTTACCGCGCTGCCCTCGCTGGGGCAGGAGGCCGCGCTCCACATCCACACGCAGGTGAGCCAGGACCAGATTGCGCTTTTCGGCTTTCTTGAGAGCGCGGAGAAGCGGCTGTTCGAGCGGCTGATTACTGTAGGTGGCGTGGGGCCCAAGCTGGCGATCAAGATGCTGAGCGGCCTGTCGATCGAGCGCACGGTGCAGGCCATTCGAGCACAGGATCATGCGCAACTGGTGCGCATCCCCGGCGTGGGAAAGAAGCTGGCCGAGCGTCTGGTGGTGGAGCTGAAAGACAAGCTGGACGATTTTGCCGTGGCGCCAACTCAGGTTTCCGTGCAGGGCGCGGCGGTGGACGATGTGCTGTCGGCACTGGTGAACCTGGGCTACCAGCGGCCGGCGGCAGAAAAGGCGATTGAACAGGCGGTCGCCAAAGAAAAGGACCTGGCCGGCGATTTCGACGGACTCTTCCGCGGTGCATTGAAGGTGATTCGCTAGGACCGGCGCAAACCGTCAACGCAACCCGGCACCGTTTTTGGTTTCGGCATTCCCGGCCGCGATACACTGCAGGTGCCATGGCTTCGAAAAAAACTTCTCCCGCACCTGCCGCCGCGCTTCCCTATTTTCGCCCTGAAGCTCTCGCATTTCTGCGCAGCCTTGAGCGCCACAACGATCGCGAGTGGTTCCAGCCGCGCAAGGCTCAGTTTGAGGCCGAGCTGAAAGAGCCGATGCTGGCTCTTATCCGCAAAATAACCGACGCAATGATGGATTTTGCTCCGCAATTTGTTCGGCCGGCGGAGAAGTGCCTGTTCCGCATCTATCGTGACACGCGCTTCAGCAACAACAAACTGCCCTATAAAACGCACGTGGCTGCGTGGTGGTCGCACCAGGGACTGGAGAAGACCTCGGGCGCCGGCTATTACTTCCATGTGAGCGCGAAGGAAGTGATTGTGGCAGCAGGAGCCTACATGCCAGAGAAAGACCAACTGGCGCAGATTCGCCATTGGATGCTCGCTCACCATGCGGAGTTCAGAAAGCTGCTGCAGAGGCCGGCAATCAAAAAGACCTTCAGCGAGTTTGAAGGGAACGCGCTGACACGGCCTCCGAAGGGCTTCCCGAGCGAGCATCCGGCAATGGACCTGATCCGCTACAAGCAGTGGGGACTGTCAGCAACGCTCCCACCAGAAACAGCCCTGAAGCCGGATATCGCAGCCAAGGTGATTCGCGCGTTCAAGCTGGCCGCGCCGGTGGTAGATGCACTGAATTCGCCGATTTCCGCAGCCCAGGCGCCCCGCAAAAAGGTGCTGTTCGGTCTGAAATAGCAGGTTCGCTCCCTGCCATTTTTCCCTCGGCAGGGAGCGCGCTCGGGCTGTTATTTATGCGCTAAAGCCCAGGAAAAAAGGCAAAAAACAGGCTAATTTAGGCAAAAACAGGGAAAAACCGAGAAAAACCTGTGGAAATCGGGCTTTTGCTGTTGACTTCGTATGGCATAAAGCCGCATTGTAACCATCGGCAGGGTTCTTCGAAGCCGCATGAATAAAGGGTTTTGTTGCATGTTCAACCCTGGATAACACCCCTTCATGCGATACGCATTTCGCGGCGGAAGCCCGTCGACACCGGCAGCCCGAAGGGCTCGCCCAGAAGGAGAGCAACACATGGCAACTGGATTGACCAAAACTGCACTTACACGGCAACTGGCCGAGAAGCTCGAATTGACCAACAAGCAAGTCGCGGCCTTCCTGGATCTGCTGGCAGAGACCGCGATCAAGGAAACGAAGAAGAACGGCGTGTTTGTGATCCCCGGCATCGGCCGTCTTGTTAAGGCAGAGCGCAAGGCTCGCATGGGACGCAATCCGCAGACCGGCCAGGCCATCAAAATCAAGGCGAAGACGGTTGTGAAGTTCCGCGTGGCCAAGTCCGCGAAAGACACCATCGCGCCCCCGAAGAAGTAGCTCCAGGCTTACGAATGGAAGGGGGAAGCCCAGGCGGCTTCCTCCTTTTTCGTAGGCGCATACTGCAAACTCAAATTATCTGCACTCTACAGGCGGTTTTGCTCATCTTATGAGCAATGGCCGCAGCTTCCCCAAGCATTCCGGCGCTTTCCCCAGCGCGTACATCGTCAGTTGTTCTGCTCCTCCGCATCGAGGGACTGGCGGTTGCAGCGGTAACCGCTGTAGCTTATGCGCACACGGGCGCAAGCTGGTGGCTGTTCGCGGCACTGTGGCTTGCACCTGATCTGTCGATGCTCGGATACCTGGGGAGACCCTGCCGGGCAGCGCGCATCTACAACGCGTTCCACACCTACGTAGTGCCGGTGGCGTTGGGTCTGACTGCCTACCTGCTGCATGCACGCGGACTGGTGCCGGTATCACTCATTTGGGCGAATCACATTGGCGTAGATCGCCTTTTGGGATTCGGATTGAAGTACAGCGATGGTTTCGGTTCGACGCACCTGGGACTGATTGGTGCGGTCAGGCGCGGACTTACGCAGGGCTCGCACTCACAGGGCGCATAAACGCGCGCACCACCAGCGACGCGCCAAAGCTGATGAGAACGGCCTTGAGCATGAGCAGATAATCATAGCGCCAGGACAAAACCGCCAGCGAGATAAAGATACCGATTGGGTTGATCTCCGTGATCAGAGCGGCGCCCCAATGCGGCCTTTGGCCGGACGAGGGCAGACTCGCCCGAAGCCGTGGAATGAGCCTGGGAACAGCCTTTAGATACTGGCTGTAGGGCTCACCGAGACTGACGCCGAGAAACTCCTCTTCCGCCAGGATGAGCCGCAGCAGAAACACCGTGAACAGCGTGAAGGACACCAGAGCGCCAGTCGGCGGCATTAGAAAAGCAATGGCTGCCATCATGAACCAACCGCCGACATACAGCGGATTGCGCAGGAAGCGGTAAGGGCCATCGGCCATAACCGCGCCACCCAGCATTTCGCCGTGGTGAATGGTGGCGTAATTCAGGTATGCTGCGCCCCATACACGAAAGGTAGCGCCCAGAAATGCAAGGATTGCGCCAAGGCAGATGACGATGGGCACGGCAACGGCGAAGCTAAGCGCTCCAGAGCGGCTTAGTTCAAGCGGAAGCCACTCGATCAGCGGTCTGCGCGTTCCCAGGCCCCACCACTCGATCCAGGGGGCGTAGAACCCCAGGACAACGATGGCGACCATGATCAACATGCGCAGGCGGAACTCGATTGCACTCGCTTTCATCGTCATCGAGGATTCCTCGAAATGTGCTGAGCCTGGCCGCCTATTTTGAAACTAGCGGCCGCGCGTGCCGGCGATGGCCTGATCGATGAGCTGGTAGAGCTTGCTGCGATCCACAACCTCGACAAACGGCGCTCCCTTGCTCTGCGAAGTGACCACCCAGATGGTAGGAGTGTGCTCAATGCCGACGCGCTGACCCAGCGCATAGTCGGCCTTCACTTCGCTGGCCAGCTTGCCCATTGGGTCCACGGCAAACGGTATGGCCACGCCGTGGCTCTGCGCGTATTTGTTGGTGATTTGAGCCAGTTGAGCGGGAGCCTCAATGGAACGTTGATTCGCGAAGATGAAGTCGCGGTAGTCGTCGCCGAGCTTCTTGCTCTTGGTGTCGAACCAACGCGCGTTCACCGCGGCCTGAAAGCTCCAGTTGTGGAAGGGCAGGGGGAAGTCGTGGCGGATCCAGGGGATGTGGTACTTATCCGTGGCTTCCTTCAACAGCGGGTTGGCGTTTGCGCAGTCCGGGCACTCCATGTCTTCAAACTCGACAATTGCCACTTTGGCCCCTGTCGGTGGGCGAAGGACTGAAGGATCGTGGACCTGGGTGGTTTCTGGCGCGCTGAACTGGGCATGCGCCAGGGCTGCCGGCAGCAGCAAAGCAGCGGCAGCAGTAAGCGCCAGGAGAACGGGGTTGCGGCGATTCAGACTAGAAAGGGTGAGAGCAAGGAAACGAGACATAATCGTTGGACGACTCCCTCTGCTCATTGTAACGGGAGTCAGGCGGAGAAGTTGCGGTTGCGGCGGCGTGCAGCCATCCATTGGCGCCATTTGTAGTCGGCAAACACCGAGCCGGCAACAACGGCAGCCACGAGTACGATGAGTACGATCTTCATCGATCTACGCTCCGCGGGTTCTCGTGCACATTTGAAACCTAGTGCCGATCAGGTTTCCATAGTACTGCAAAAGTACTGCAAAAGACGATTGTTCGGTGTTCGGATGAGTTCAGTGCATTACCCTCATATTTGCGGTCCTTTCACATTCGGAGACTGAAGATTGCGCATTGTCCTTTCGAACATTGGAACCCTTGGCGATATTCACCCACTCATCGCGATTGCACTCGAACTAAAGCGGCGAGGACATGTGCCGGTAATGGCCCTGCCGGCCGTCTACGAGTCAAGGATCAAGCCACTGGGACTGGAATTCCATCCCCTGCGGCCGGACATCGATCCGACCAACAACCTGCTGGTCGAGATGATCTACGACGTGAACAAAGGCACGGAGACAGGCCTGCGCAAGTTCCTGTTCCCGGTGCTCAAGGAAACATACGCCGACCTGCTGGAGGCGGCGACCAAGCCCGAACGCGCCGACCTGCTGCTGCTGGGCGAGCTGAACTACG